>JALOTR010000088.1 GCA_025457805.1 Akkermansiaceae bacterium
AGCGGTCGAGCGTCTCCACCACGCTGCTGCTGTGCAGGGTGGAAATCACGAGGTGGCCGGTTTCCGCCGCGTGGAGGGCGGTGATGGCGGTTTCCGGATCACGGATTTCCCCTAGGAAAAGCACGTCCGGACTTTGCCGCAGCGCCGCCCTCAGGCCGGTCGCGAAGGTTTCCGAATCCTGGCGGATCTCCCGCTGCGAGAAAAACGAAAGTTCGTTTTCAAACAAATACTCGATGGGGTCCTCCAGCGTCACAATGTGGCGGGCGAGGTTGCGGTTGATCCAGTCCAGGCAGGCCGCCACGGTCGTGGACTTGCCGGAACCGGTGGGTCCGGTGACGAGAATCAACCCGAAGCGCCGCTGCATCCATGTCTGCAGCAAATCCGCCGGCAAGCCGAGCTCCGCGATAGGCGGAATCTGGTCCCGAATGGGCCGCAGCACCGCCGCCAGTCGGCCGAGCGTGTGATAAAGATTCACCCGCAGCCGTCCGCCGTTCGGGACCCTCCACGAAATGTCCGCCTCCGGGTGGGTGGCTGGATCGATGCCACAGGATTTCCAAAATTCCTCCATCGCATCCGCCGAGACCGGTCCCGGGTGAAGCATCACGACATCGCCCTCATGCCGGATCCGCGGCGGCTCGCCCTCGACGAGAAACACATCATTGGCGCGATCCGCAAAAGCATCGCGGATAAGTTGGGTCAGGGCGGAATTCATCAGGCTTCAGCCAAGCTAGCCATCCGATCCGGGCTGAGAAGTGAAATGTGAGGAAAGGGGAGGGGGCCAAACAAGGTAGGGACCGATCCTCCGGGCGGTCCCGAGCGGGAGGTGCCAAACAAGGTAGGGACCGATCCTCCGGGCGGTCCTGCGCGTGAGGTGAGAATGGGAAGCGAATGAAAGCCGGAACGTCCCCCCATTCGCCTCATCATTCACTTCCCATGCGCCGGACGGCCCGGAGGTCCATCCCTGCCGGGCGGTCCTGCGAGTGAGGGGTCAAAAAAGGTAGGGACCGATCCTCCGGGCGGTCCCGAGCGTGAGGTGAGAATGGAAAGCGAATGAAAGCCGGAAAGTCCCCCCATTCGCCTCATCATTCACTTCCCACGCGCCGGACGGCCCGGAGGTCCATCCCTGCCATTTTCGCGGACGGCTCGGCGGCAACTCCATCCCTGCCATGGCGGCGAAATGAATTTCGCGCTCCAATTCCACCCCCACAAAAGAAAAGCGCGCATCGGATTTCCCCCCGGAATTCTCGACGCGCGCTTTTTTTCTCACCGCTCCGGCTTTGCCTGACCGATTCGATTTCCCCCCGGATTTCGTTTCGATGCTTTGTTGGCTTGGCCTCGTGCGGTTTGTTGTTCCGTGAGGAACGACCACAGATTGCCGTAAAATCAGGAAAACGAAAGCGAATAGAGGTCCCGGAATCGGCCAAGTGGTCTCAAAATCGGCCATAAGGGCGGAATTCCCCTCCTCAAACCTCATTTTCCGCGCTCACCGGGCTTTGCAGCGGGATGGAAATCAGGAATTTCGTTTCCCGCCCCGGCACGGAGGTCACGCCGATGCTGCCTCGATGGGCCTCGATGGCGCGTTTGACGATGGAAAGCCCCAATCCGGTGCCTTTGATCTCGCGGGTGGAGTGGTGTTTTTCCACCCGGTAAAAGCGCCGGAAAATGTGCGGCAGGTCGGCGCTCGGAATGCCGATCCCATTGTCAGCCACCCAGATGTGAATTCCTCCTGCATGTTGCGTGCAGCCCACCTCCACCCGCAGCCCGGGGTGGGGATTCTGCTTGAGGGCATTTTCCACCAGATTGAAAAGCACCTGCGTCCAATAGAAGCGATCGCCGTGGATGATCAGCGTTTCGTCCGGCATCACGACCTGGATTTCCGCATTCTGCCCGCGGATCACGGATTCCAGACGCTCCATCACATCATGAATGCAGGAGCGGAAACGGAAGGGCTCGATCTTGAGCGAATTCGCCTCGCCGGATTCCAGCCGGGAAATCACCAGCATGTCCTCGATGATGCGCGAAATGCGATCCGAGTGCTTGCGCATGATGGTGAGGAAGCGCCGCGCCATTTCGGTTTCCTCGACCAAGTTATCATCTAACAGATTTTCCAGATATCCATTGATGATCGCCATCGGCGTGCGGAGTTCGTGTGACGCATTTGCCACAAAGTCCTTGCGGATCTGCTCGATGTGATGCTCGGCCGTCACATCGCGCAGGATGATGCGGGTGGTGGTGCCGCCGTCCGGTTGCGGCGGCATGCGCGCGGCATCGATGACCCAGGCATTGATGCCGCGGTTTTCCTGATCGCCGCGTGGGGAGGTTTGCTGGGGCAGCACGACCTGGGATTGGATCGGCTCGCCGGTGCTCAGGCAGCGCGCCACCGATTTCGCGAGGCGTGGATCGTGGATCACTTCCCGCACGGCCTTGCCCACGAGTTCGTTGGAACTGAACAAATCGTGCGCGGCGGAGTTGGCGAAGCGGACGGTGCCGGAGTCATCCACCAGCAGGAATGCATCACCGAGCGCATCGAGCAGGCGGTTCCGCTCATCGCGGGCCTGTTGCAGATCGTGCTCCAGCCGCTGGCGCCAGGCATTGATTTCGACTTTCGATTCCGCGCCGGAGCGCCGCATCCGGATGGCGAGGACGATCAATGCGGCGAGCGCTGCAAGAGCGGAGAAAATGGCGATTCCGGTGGTCATTCGTCGGTCTTGACCACCCGGTAACCTACGCCGCGCACGGTTTCAATCCACGATCCATGTTCGCCCAGTTTCTGGCGCAGGCGTTTCATATGGGTGTCCAGGGTGCGGCTGTGAGCGGCATCGCTGTAACCCCAGATGGTGCGCAGGAGTTCATTGCGGTCCTGCGGTTTTCCGGCCCGCTCGCAGAGGAAGAGCAGGAGCTTGAACTCGGTGGCCGTGAGGTCCGAGGGCTCGTTATCGAGATAAAATCGCAGCGAGTTTTTATCAAAGCGGAAGGGCCCGTAGGTGAAATCCACCGATCCCGGCGGCCCGTCGGTGCGCTTGAGGATGGCCTGCACGCGCAGGATGAGTTCCTTGGAGCTGAAGGGCTTGGTCAGGTAATCGTCCGCGCCGGCCTCAAGCCCTTGGATCCGATCCTCGGTCTGCGCCCGCGCCGTGAGCATGATCACCGGAACGGCCGCTGTCCGCGGATCGCGCCGGAGCTCGCGGAACACCGCATAGCCATCCCGACCGGGAAGCATGAGGTCCAGAACGATCAAGTCCGGCCGCTCGCGCATGGCCATCTCCGTTCCTGAAATGCCGTCATGGGCCTTGATGGCCTCGAACCCCGCCCGTTGTAAATTGAACCCAATAAGATCGGCGATATCTTGTTCGTCCTCAATGATGAGAATGCGTTGCATTTCGGTCGGGACCCTAACGACCGTGTCGGGCGAGCGAGAATCATGTGAATGTGACGATTCGGTCACAGAAGATCCTTGCTGACAATGCTGCCCGGACTCGTGGTGCGGGCGATGCCGATTTTCACGCCGGCCTCGATCGAGGTGTTGACGCCGGTCCTCACGCCGTCGCCGAGGATGGCGCCGAGTTTGAGGCGGCCGGTATTCACGGGCTTGCCCTGGATCATGGAAACATGGTGGCGGCCATCGTGGCGGTGGTTTTCCGTGCAGGTTCCCGCACCGAGTGTGACATGCGTGCCAATGATGGAATCCCCGACATAACATTGGCGGGAGATATAAGTATTGTTGTAAATGATCGAGTTTTTGACCTCCGCACCATTTCCAACGAAACAATTCGCGCCGATGCTGGTGGCTCCGCGGATGTAGGCGTTCGGTCCGATCTGGCTGTTTGGCCCGATGAGCACCGGGCCTTCGATGACCGTGCCCGGCAGGATGCGGGAGCCATTTCCCAGGCGGATCACCCCGGACAGGCTGGCCAGCGGGCTGACTTCACCCAGCAGCGAAGTTTCGTCCATGAGGGCCAGGACTTCCTCGTTCATCCGCAGGAGATCCCAGGGGTAGATCACCGGGAAACAATTCGCGTCGGTGACGATTTTGTCAGAACACTCCTCGGCAATGTGCGAGCCCTTCCAGGCAAGAATGTTGCCCTCGCTGTCCATCAGGCGGGCGGAATTCGGATTGCGGCCCAGCAAGAGGAGCGCGCCGAGTTCGATCCAATTGTCGATCGGGATCCGGATTGCCCGGGGTTCCGCTTCGTGAGGTTCCACGAGTTGCAAGCCGGCGCGGCGGAGATCCGCGGACAGCAATTCCCTCATGGGAACATTGGCGATCAAACAGGCTCCCAAATCGCGGTTGGAGGTGATGGGAGCACAAAAGGCGGGGTTTCTGGGTGGTAAAAGAGTCGCCTGCATGGGTTAACGACAGTCCATCACGATCCCGGAGGGGATTCACTAAAATTTTACGGAAATTTGGACCTCCAGATCCTGCGATTTTCCGCCCGAATCAACGTACGGCGTCTTTCACATCGTCCGCGGCATCTTTCACCGCGTCCTTGGTGTCCTCCGCCGCATCGAGCACAGGCTCGCCGGGGCGGTTGTCGAGGGCGTCGTTGACCCTGTCTTTGACCTTTTCCGAGGTGGTTTCCTGTTTCTCGCAGGCTGGCAGTGAAAACAGGGCGACAAGGGCGGTGGTGGCGAGCAGCAGGGGCAGGGGCTTCATGGGAGATCAAGCTCCGCCAGCATTGGGGACGCGGCAAACGGTATTATTCCGCGCCGAGCTGCCTGCTTCGCCACCTTCTACGCCGAGGGCTACGAAGGTCAGGAAGGCTACGAAGGCCAGGAGGGCTCAGCGCTCCCGGGCTGGGTCCACTCGACGAGGGGCGGCTCGTCGCTTTCGAGATCCCGGAGCAGCTCGGCGATGCTTCGGGAATGGCCGGGAAGGATCATGTCCGGGCGGATGTCCGCCAAGGGCTGGAGCACGAAGCGCCTTTCGCCAATTCTGGGGTGGGGGAGCTCAAGCCGTGGGCTATTGAGCGTTTCGTTGCCGAAATAAAGCAGATCGATATCAATCACCCGCGGCGCATTGCGTTCGGTGCCCCTGACTCGTCCGAGTTGGATTTCCATCGCCTGGGTCATTTCCAATAAGTCCAGCGCGGTTCCGGGAAATTCGATCTCCACCACGGTATTCAAAAACTGCGGCGAACCAGGCGGACAGAAGCGCGGTTCGGTCTGATAGATCGGAGCTGTTAGATATGGCTTTCCCGGCACGGCAATCCCTTGCAAGGCATCCATCGCCGCCTGCAAATGGGCGGCGCGGTCTCCGAGATTGGAACCCAAGGCAATGCCAACGCGGGGCATGATCAATCGGTGAGGTTCTCCATCTTCGCGATGCCATAATTCCGCGCCACGCGCTCGTCCGCTTCCTTCACGGCGGCCGCGGGAATCACCACCGGACGGCTTGCGCCGAAAAGCTCGATCACGAAAAACTCCGGCATCTCCTCGGGATGCAACAAATCATAGGCCTGTTTGAGATCGGTGACTTCCACGCCATTGATCTTGTCCACGGCAAATCCGGAGAAACCACCGAGTTGGCTGGTGACCGGATCGCTTTCCACACGGGTCAGCACGACGATGTCCTTGTGCTTTTTGAACAAACCCTTCGGTACATAGTCGGTGTAAAGGCGGCGCACGGTGATGTCTTCAAACTTGGCGGTTGCAAACAAGTTGGTGTCCAGCGGTTGGAAAACGAGCCCGGCAAACACGATGTAACGCGGGTTCTTTTCATACTCGATGGCATACATGCGGGACCAGCTGAGCGATTTGAGTTCGATCTCCACATCATTCCAACCGCCCTCGCGGAGGAAGCGCACGGCCACCTTGTCGCCGGCGAATTTGCGTTCGATGATCTCGTTGAGATTCACCGTTTCCCCATCGATGGTCACCATGCCCGCGCTGTCCACGGCCTTGCCATCCAGTGACATGAGAATGTCTCCGGGTTTCAGAAATCCATCGCTCGAACTGGTAGGGACCACGTTGGTGATCAGCACGCCGGTGCCATCATCAGGCAAGCCGAGCGCCTTGCGCATCGCCGGATTGTGAAGGGGGAATTCGGACACGCCAAGATCGGCATATTGATCATAGGTGCCATCCTCAATGTCCTTGAGGAAGCGTTTCACGACCGGAGTGGGGATGATGTAGCCGGTGTTGTCCGCCTGGCGCAGGCCCTGGAAGGCCACGCCCACGACTTTTCCATCCTGCACCACTGGCCCGCCGGAGTTGCCGGGGTTGATCGCGGCGTCGATCTGCACGGCAAGGTGCGAATCCACCCGGGAATGCGAGTAAGGTTGGAAGTCGATCCGTGAAACCACCCCGCGGGTCACGGAAATCCGCTCGCCACCGATGGGATATCCGATCACCCGGACTTGCGATTCGAGCTCCGGCACATCGCCAAACGTGAAGGTGGGAAAACTGGCGAAGTCCTTGAAATCCTCCACCGAGAGCAAGGCGAGGTCGCAATCATGGGCGATGTATTCGACCTTGGCCGGATATTTGGTGGGGCTGCCGTGCACGGTGATCAGCACGCGGCGGGCATTGGAAACGACGTGGGCGTTGGTCAGGATTTTGTTGGTTCCGATGATGAATCCGGTGCCAATGCCGCCACTGAAGCGGCCGGAGTTCCAAGGCGTCTCGTAATCCGGCACCTGGGTGGCCACTTCGATGCGGAGCACGGAGCGGTAAACGTCCGAAGGCGCGGTCTGGGCCACCAGTGCGGAAGAACTCGCGGCAAAAAAGGCAATTGCGGTGAAAATGCGGTGCATGGAACTGGCGGGACTCTAGACAGGGGAAACGGGACTTCAAGGAGCAAGAGAGGAGACGCAAGAGGAGACTCAAGACTTCAAGACGCAAGACGCAAGACGCAAGACCCAAGACGCAAGACCCAAGACGCAAGAGGTTTTGCATTATTGCCCGATGGCCTCTGGCTCCTTCTTCGTCTTCTGTCTTCTGTCTTCCAGTCTTCTGTCTTATTCCCCCTTCAGCTCGAAATCAAAATTCGGCTGTTGGGTTTCTGGATTCCAATAACCGAAACCGGCCTTCCACTCCCAGAGCGTCCATGGAATTCCCCGTTCCTCCGCGAGGTTCCGGACGTCTTGAAGATATCGGCGGCGGCTTTCCATGTCGCCCGCGCCGTTTGCCCCGAACTCGCCGAGGTGGACGGGGCGGCCGAATTGTTTCGACCATGCACTCGCGGTGTCCATCAACTCACGAATGACCCGCGGCGAGCTGGGATTTCTCTCCGCAGGAAGCGTGTTGTAGCGATCGAGGAAATACTTGAGACCGATGTTGTCCTTGAGCGAGTCCGGGATTGCCAGCGGCGTGGCGGGCGGGCCGGGATAGACGACGCCCTTGAGGTCCTGCAAACCGACCCAGCCCGCTCCCTGATGGGTGAATTGAAACGGCTCGTAACTGTGAACTGTCACGATGATCCGGTCGTCATCATCCGGCAGACGCAGCCGATCCAACTCGCCGATGATTCCCCAATGCCCGGGGCTGGCGACGAGGATGCGTTGCGGGTTGCTTTTGCGGATGGAGCGGATGGTTTTCTGATAGAGACCATTCGCCACTTCGGTGGTGAGTGCATCGCAGGGTTCGTTGAGAAGTTCGAAAAACAGGGCCGGCGGCCACGATGCGAAGTGGCGCGCGATGGTTTCCCAACTGCGGATGAAACGTTCTTCATGTTTCGCCGGGTCCTGCGTGATGTCGTGGAAGTGATGCCAGTTGAGTATGACATGGAGCTTGCGCTCCATCGCCCGGCGCAGGACAGGTTCGATTTCTGTTAGAAAAGCCGGATCGATGACATAACTTCCATCTTTTTCCTTCAGGTGGAAATGCCAACCCACCGGCACACGGATGTGATCGAAACCTTCATCTGCAATGCGATCGATATCCTCCGTGGTGAACTTCAGACCCCAACCATTCGGCGGCGGGGCTTCCCAGCCATTTCCCAGATTCACGCCGCGCTTGATGGAGGCGGCGGCCTTGTGGGCAGGGGTGTCATTTCCCGGCGAAACAGGGGCCACAAATCCCGGTGGCGTGGCGGCCTTGGCGTGAAGCCGCAGCGTGACCTTGCGCCCTGCCTTGAGCACGAGATTCTGCATCAGCGGGCGGTTGATCCAAGAGGCACCCACGGACTTTCCTTCTTTGGCGGATGGCTCGGCGATGGGCCAATCCGTCGGGACGAGATAAGGTTTCCATGGCGCGTTCCATCCTTGAGGTGCATTTCCTTCCCAGGTCTCGAAGCTGCCATTGATGAGATCCGTACCCTCGGCGCGGATGTCGTCCCACAGGATTT
>JALOTR010000089.1 GCA_025457805.1 Akkermansiaceae bacterium
GCGATATCCGATCGCCGCCGCCCATGAACCGCCAATGAACCGCCAATGAGCCGCGCGAAGCTCCCCCGGGCGCGCCGACGTCCCCGTCGGCCAGCGCATGTGTCGCCCAAGCTAAGCGCGAAGCTCTCCCCCCAAGGAGCGGCGATATCCGATCGCCGCCGCCAATGAATCGCTAATGAACCGCGCGAAGCCCCCCAAAAAATGTAGCGGCGCGTCTATGACCGCCGCACTTACCCTTCTTCCGCCAGAGGCTTTCCCAGCCATCCGCCCGAGCCCAAATGTCCGCCGCCTATCAACCGACCTTCACCCTTACCTCCGCCATGCTCACTCGGGTCGCGGAGATCGCCGGGGAAGTCGGACGCTTGGATGCACTGGGAGGATCCGGCAAGGTGCCGATGCTGCGACGGGAAAACCGGATCCGGTCCATCCATTCCTCGCTCGCCATTGAGAACAACACCCTCACCCTCGAGCAAGTCACAGCCGTCATCGCCGGAAAACGGGTGCTCGGGCCGCCCAAGGAAGTCCAAGATTGCCTTCATCGAGTTCCTGCTTTCCGCCATCCTTGCCGCACTCCTTGAGGTATCTGGTGAGCAAGTCGGTGCGGCAGTCAGTGAGCAAGTCGCCGCCATCCTCCTTGCTTGCGCGGGCGCTCCCCGATCCAAAGCCGACCTCCTCAACGCCGCCGGACTCGCCAACGCCTACTTGAATTACAAACGCCACATCCAGCCGCTGCTCGCCGAAGGTCTGTTGGAAATGACGATCCCCAACAAACCCAACAGCCGCCTCCAGAAATACCGGCTCACGGAAAAAGGACGTTCCCATCTCTCCTGATCACCTCCCCCTCCCCCCTCGAATCCCTTCGATTTACCATCTCCGATTCAAAGATCTTGGATCAACCGCAGAGAACGCAAAGAACGCAGAGGAAAAGACAAGACCACAAAAAACTCTGATATTTTTTCTATGTGATCTCTGAGTTCTCTGCGGTCCATCCCCCCGGGCGCGCCGATAGCCTGTTAACCCTTCGTAGCCCATCAGGCGAAGAATGGGCCCGCCGTAGCTTTCTCACTTTCGGCTCCATTCCCGGATTAAGTGGCGAAGGCCGACGTCTCGTCGGCCCCGCCAATGCGCCGCCAAAGCCAAGCGCGAAGCCCCCCCCCAAGGAGCGGCGATATCCGATCGCCGTCGCCAATGAATCGCCAAAGAAACCCCGCGAAGCTCCCCCGGGCACGCCGACGTCCGCCTGGCCTTCGTAGCCTTCCTGACCTTCGTAGCCTTCGGCGCAGTAGGTGGCGGAGTAGGCCGTCGGCCCCGCCAATGCGCCGCCAAAGCCAAGCGCGAAGCCTTCTCCCCACTTCTCACTTCTCACTCCGCATTCACTCCCCCACTCGCGTCTCCTCACCTCCCAATGCCGTAGCCATACCGCAGTCCGGGCCGGAGCTTGGGGCCGGGCTGGCAGGACAAAAGGTCCCGATTCACCATATTTTTTGACTTCTCCCCCGCATTCTGGCACTTTTCCCTCGCTGCGTGATGTGCAAATCACTCATCTGCCGCCCGTTAGCGCCCCTTCCCAACCATGCACGAAGCCCTGATACCGCTCCAAATCGAGATCAAAACCTTTGAGGAACAGCTCCCGAACCTCCGGACGAAGTATCCGATGGGGACGTATGTTCTTTTCATGGGCACTTGCCTCGTTGGTGGTTTCGCGACGTATTCCGCAGCTCTCGAAGCCGGATATGAAAAGGCGGGAACGAAGCCTTTCCTCGTCAAACAGGTGAGCAAGGCGGGTGAGGACGTGCAATACGTTTACGGTCTCCAGGCGTAAGCCGTGATCCTTCCGCCTCCCCGATGTCCCGCGCACTGACGTTTCGGATGCCCATCATACGGGTGAGAATACGGGTTGGTCCGGTGACTCTCAGGCATCTTGAGCAAGACTATTCCAACCGCTGTGAGCCTTGGCCCAGAAGCATCCCCAAGGAACTGGAGGTCGATGCACTGATCGACACGGGAGCATCCGTTTCGATCATCGATTCGAGCATCGTGGAGGAAATGCCACTGCGGTCTTATGGCTATTGTCCGATTTCCGGTTTCGACAGTCAGGGAGGCAATGAAGGAAAGGCAAAGCTGTATCCGAACTACGAGGCTGGCTTGGTCTTATTGGATGCCTCTGGGGTCACTCCCATTCTCACCGTCAAGACCGGCCAGATCGTCGGGCATCGAATTGGAAACGAAAGATTCAAAGCGCTACTGGGAATGGATGTCTTGAAACACTGCCATTTCCATCTCAATGGTCCAGACGATTGCTTCGAGATCACGGCTCCCGAGCCATTTGTCGAGGAAATCAGCAGTGTAAAAGTGGCAGGGGCTTAATCGCGTCATTCTTCGGGATGCACCCGAAGGCGATTGCCTCAAGCCTGTGGGTTGCTGAGTCCATATTTCCGAAGAGTTGTGACGACATCCCGCACCGCCATCGGCACCGCCAAAGCCAAGCGCAAAGCCCTCCCCCCCCCAAGGAGCGGCGATATCCGATCGCCGTCGCCAATGAGCCGCCACTGAAACCACGCGAAGCTCCCCCGGGCGCGCCGCCGTCCTCCTGGCCTTCGTAGCCTTCGGCGGAGTAGGCCGTCGGCACCGCCAATGCGCCGCCAAACCCGAGCGCGAAGCCCTCTCCCCTCTTCTCACCTCTCACATTTCGCCTGCCCTTCGTAGCCCACTAGGGCGAAGAACGGGCGCCTCCATGCTCGCGTCACCATGTTTGCTCTGGTAGGTGGTTACCTCGCCATACGCGCATCGCTTCAACTTCCAAGGTTTAGGGATCTGTTTGTAGAAGTCGGCGCGACGGATCAGCCATTTTCAGTGGGCATGCTGATCATAGAAAATCCCTATTGGTTCCTCGCGTTGGTGGTCGTGACCCTGATTGGAACTCTGCTCGCCATCTGGAAGAGTTTCAGGTATCACGGTGTCGTCTATCCAATTGGAATTGGTCTTCAGTTCTTCCTGGCGGAACGAGCTGTCGCCAGTGTCTTTGACCCGATTCTCAGAATGATTTCGACCATGGGTAACCAATGACATTGCTTCGTGTGAATCCTGCTTTCGTGGGAAGAAAGCAGAAACAGAGCAAATCGTGACGCATGCCAAAGACCTACCATTGCTGGCGATGCGACATGCCGATTCCGATGCTCACTGATGATGAGTGGAGTGAGGTGGCACCACTCCTTGATATGAACACCAAGCGCATCAAGGATTACAGAGAGCAGCAGCAGGTTGGACTTCAGGAGGCAATGGACGCGCTTCAATTTGAAGCCTGCGAGAAGTTTTTTGAGATTACCGGATTCCGCGAGACGAATCCGAATTCGATTTGGCACCATCGACTTTCTGCCTACGGCCCTGAATGCCCTGATTGCGGCCACTTGCTCCGAACACCACGAGCCTCGTTTTGCGCGAATTGCGGAGCTAAACCCATCCAAAAGGGGGCACAAGGCGAAGAATCTCCATCCAACGGCGGATAGCGCGCCAGTTTGAATTCGGGCTTCCTACACCGCCGTGGATGAGGTAGACCTTGGACGAAGAATGAATACGACATTTGAGATCGTCTCCTCGCTCCTGAAGTGGATCGCGGATCTTAGCGGGTTCACCTACAACGAGGTGAACATCATCGCCTATTATATCATTTTACCGTTCGCCTATGTCATTCTTGCCGACCGGATATTTCAGAAGCACATGTTGAAGTCTCTTTACGTAGTCGGGGTCTCGGTTGGCCTGTTTCTCATCACTGACTTCACGGAGTTCTCGGACTGGTTGTTTCAGAGGTCGGTGGATTTCCTCCTCTCATTCCAGTTTCTGGGCTGGAACTACATCGTATCATCGGTCCTGATTTGCGTCGTCTTTCCAGCAGTCGTTTTTGTCGGGATGTTTCACTTCGCGTTTCCCAAGGTATTCCCGGCGATTGGGCGGCGTCTTTCACGGGAAAGAGCTCCAACCCTAGAACAAAACAGCTAACATCTCTGGAGTCGGTCCGCGCATTGCAGCAGCTCACCATCCAGTGGGCGCATAGAGATGGCAATTCGGCGGACAACATGTCCGCTGGAAACAGGGTTCAGAATGAACCCGCTCCTTTCGCGGTTCGGCTTTGACCCTACGCGATCACGGGGTGATTCGGGGGCATGGTAACCTTGCCGGGCGGGTGTTTGTTTCCTAACATGTGTGAACCAATGCGCCGTCCCCCCTACGCATCCGTGTTCCTTTTTCTGGCGGCATTCGGCACGTCGGATGCGCAGCAATCTGTCGCGGAGGCACTCCGCCAGCCCGGGGCAAAACAACTTCGCGCCGCGGATCGCGCCTTGGTGGTGGAGAAAATCGCCGGCTTGGAAAACAGCCGCCGCCAGCGCGCCCAGGCCAAGGGCAAACTCCTTGGCCTGCCTCTCAGACGGGTTCTCGCCAATGGCCGCATCCACGAACTCGCAGACTTCGATGGCCCGCAACCGCTCTATCTCGGCACGGACAATACTGCCGCCGCCATTTCCACCGGGGCAAAGATGCTCCAAACTTCGCCCTACTCACTGAGCGGATCCGGCGTCACCATCGGCCTCTGGGACGGCGGGGCGGCACGGGCCAGCCATCAGGAATTCGGAACCCGCGTCACCATCAAAGACGGCTCAACCACCGCCGATCACGCCACCCACGTCGGCGGCACTCTCGCGGCAGCAGGGATCCATTCCAGCGCGCGCGGCATGGCGACGGCTGCGACCATCGATTCCTATGATTGGAACAATGATGTCTCGGAACTGACCGCCCGCGGAGCCACTGCACCGGGTCAGGCCGATCGCCTTTATCTATCGAATCACAGTTACAACTATCTCAGCGGCTGGACTTATATCAATGGCGGCTCGCCTTCGCGGGTTTGGGAATGGCATGGCAGCGGCACATCCGCCACATCGGTGGAGACAGACTTCGGAGCCTACAACACCCTTGCCCGAGATCAGGACATCATTGCCCATCAGGCACCCTATCTGCTGGTTTTCCGCAGTGCGGGAAATGACCGGAATAACAACCCTGCCATCGGCCAGATGGTTTCCCTGAGCCCCGGCGGCGGCACCGTGGTTCCTTACAATCCATCCATTCACCCGGCGGGCGATGGCAGCTATCTCGGCGGCTTTGGCACCATCGGTTTCAGCGCCCTTTCCAAGAATGTGATCACGGTGGGCTCCACGCTGGATGCGGTTTCCTCATCCGTCCGCGATGCCTCCAGAGCCAGCCTCAGCGTATTCACCGCATGGGGCCCCACAGACGACGGACGGATCAAGCCGGATGTGGTTGCCAATGGCCACGAGCTTTATTCCCCCACCGCCGTTTCCAACAACTCTTACGCCACCTACAGCGGCACCAGCATGGCCAGCCCCAATGCCTGCGGATCGGCCGCCTTGCTCATTCAACACTACAGCAGCCTTTTTCCCGGCAAGGCCATGCGCGCCAGCACGCTCAAGAGCCTCATTCTCCACACCGCCGATGATCGGGGAAATCCCGGACCCGACTACAAATACGGCTGGGGCCTCATGAATGCGCAGTCCGCCGCAGACCACATCCGCGATCATGCAGCCGCTCCGCTCAAACAAAACATCATCGAGGGCCAGATCAGCAGCACCCTGAACAGCCGCGTTCACCGCATGGTATGGGACGGCGTTTCTCCCATCAAAGCCACGCTCGGCTGGACCGATCCGGTCGGCCCCAGCATCGAGGTTTCGGACTCACGCACGGCCACTCTCGTCAATAATCTCAACCTGAAAATCATCGGCCCGGATGGCTCGCAGCATCTCCCTTACGTGATGCCCTTCGTCGGCACGTGGACCCAGGCTTCCATGAATGCGACCGCGGTCAACGGCATCAACCACACCGACAATACCGAACAAATCCTCATCGCCCAGCCACCCGTCGCCGGAGTGTATGAAATCCAAGTCACCTTCAGCGGAGCGCTTGCCGACAACTCCCAGGCATATTCCCTGATCCTTTCCGGCGCAGCCAATGAAGAAGCCCCGCTTCCGCCGGTCGCACTCTCCGGCGTCGCCCCTGCAACTGGCCTATCGATGGGCGTCACGAATCTGGAAATCAGCGGATCCTATCTCGAAACCGCCACCGGCATCCGCCTCACGCGCAGCGGGCAGACGGACATCTTCGCCACCGGGATACAAATGGTTGCCGGGAAACTCCGTTGTCAGGTGGATCTAACAGGAGCCGCCGCAGGTACATGGAATGTCGTTGCGGACCGCGCCGGATCTTCGCCAGCAATGCTCGCAGGAGCTTTTGAAGTGCTTGGCGCGTTGATGAATGAAACTTTCGATGATTCATCCGTGGGCTGGACCTCCGTCAGCAGCTTCGGCAGCAATGCATGGTCGCTCACTACAGGGCTTAGCCATTCTCCTTCCAAGTCCTGGATGATCCCCGCGCCATCGGCAAGAACCACGACCCATCTTGTTTCTCCTGCCGTCGTCATTCCGCCCGGAGCCAGCAATCTTCAACTCCGGTTCTACCACAACTATAACTTCCAGTCCCGGATCGATGGCGGAAGATTGGAATTTTCCCTCAATGGAGGAAACTGGTTCGACGTCGAATCCGCCAACTCCGGGGCTGATTTGGTCGCAGGCGATTATACCGACTACATCCGCTCGACCAGTGGCAGCCAATTCAAAGGCCTTGGGGCGTGGACCCATAACTCCAATGGCTGGGTGGAATCTGTCGTCAACTTGTCATCGCCTGCATTCGCCGGAACATCCGTGCGCATTCGCTGGAGCCTTGCCACCGACAATTCCATCGCCAGTTCCAATTGGTATCTGGACAGCGTGCGCCTCTTCGCCACCGTGCCTCCTCCCAATCAGGCACCGGTTTTCGCAACTTCTCCATTCGCCTCATCCGGTGAAACTCAAACCGATCCGGATTCGAGCATCCACCACGTCGTCCGCGGAGTTTCCACGACTCTCGATCTCACAGCCGCCGACGATGGGGGCGAATCTGCGTTGACTTATGCATGGTCGGTAGTGGCGGGTCCGGCAGCCCTTGTTCTATCATCCGCAAACGCAAAATCGACCGAGGCCCATTTCACCGCCAGTGGAGACTACCAAGTGCTGGCCACCGTCACCGATGCGCAGGGGCTGTCCGTTTCTGCTCCGCTTCATCTCAGGGTCTTGCCGACGCCCACCTCGCTCGCCGTTTCACCCGCAGTTGCGGAAGTGCAGGTCGGCCAACAATTGGCGCTCGGGGCCATCGTTCAGGACCAGTTCGGAGCCTCCATTCCAGAGGCAATTTCCGCCTGCCAGTGGGCCGCCAGCGGAGGTGGAAGCATCTCAACCTCCGGCATCTATCAAGCCACAGCGGCTGGAGGACCTTATGAGATCCGGGCGGAATCCGGTCCGCTGGCCGACACCGCCAGCATCACAGTCACCGCCTCATCATCGACTGGAGGCACCAGTCAGGATGCGGAGGATCCGGATGGCGATGGGCTCAGCAATCTCGCGGAATATGCTCTCGGAACCCAGCCGGGCACCTTCACTCCGCCGATGGTTCCGATCAAAGATGCCTCTGGCCTTTATTTCCTCTTCACCCGTCCTGCTTCGATTCAGGATATCACCTATATCGCCGAGTCCTGTGATGGCCATGGCGAATGGACGCCTGCCTTGTTGGAGTTGGTGAGCGATGGTGAAATCCAAACTTGGCGCGCGAGGGATCCGCTCACATCAGGAAATCCGTCGGCCCGTTTCCTGCGGCTGCGTTTTGTCCGAGATTGAGAGTTTCACCAATCTTCGGGCTCCAAAGGCGCATTCAGTAGCCGCGGCAGGATGCAAAGCACGCCGCAGTTGGTGCATTTGAAGGCCAGTTTCTCATCTTCCTGATCCATCTCCAAGGTTTCCCGGCTCCGGCGCTGTCCCTTGAGGACGAAATCCAGTCGCGACCACGATTGGCCTGCACCAAGAAACCTGAGCCAGGTTGACTTGAGATGAACTTCACCCCGCAGCATGGTGGAACCACAATGCGGACAGCTTGGAGCTGGGCTGGACTCATTGGTTTCCATATCTTCAATGACTTGTCGCAGCCCGATAGAAACGCCGGTCCGGCGGAGGCGATGGATCGATGAATTCCACCTCACCGGCGCTTGAAATCACACGCTGTTCAAGATTCTCCCAGATCAACAAATCATCCGACCACTCGATCCGATAGTTGGCCGCCGCATGGGGAGTGAGGGTGATCTTGCAAGTCTCAGCAAGCCGCACCACACTCAGG
>JALOTR010000090.1 GCA_025457805.1 Akkermansiaceae bacterium
GACGCTGATGGCTACGAGGACCAGCGCTACTGGAACCAGAATGCGCAGGAGGGGCTTGGCTCCATTGAACTCGCCGAGGTCCATGGCAAGCGCGCTGAGTTTGCCCATGTTGTCCGGCGCGATGAGCAGCCAGAACCAGGCGAGGCCGATGCCGAGGATGATTTGGCCGGTGGTTTGATCGCGGGGAAATTTCTTCAAATATCCCTGCACGGCAGCCGGTTTGGCGAGCATCAGGGCATGGATGCCGATGAGGCACACGGCGAGAATGATCCCGACGGTGAAAAGCGACAGGTGTTCGTAAGGGTGCATCGGATCCATGCGGCCCCCGGACTAGGGCGGGCGGGCGGAACATTCAAGCGCCAACTCGCCCCGGGCCGTTCATCGAAAAATCACGGACGCCGCATCATCGCCTCACATTGGCCGCCCAGAGTGCGCCCATGAACCTGCGGCAAGTGATCCAACCCGACGACGGCTGGCTCGACGCGCCCACCCCGGGCCGGGTCGCTGGGGTGGCGCTGGCCGCCGCTGCGGGGATGGCCTTGTATGGATTCACCGTGGGATTTTGGAGGGATCCGCTGATGGGTGTGTTCGTGGCGGTGAAAATGCCGCTGCTGGTGGCATTGACCTTGTTGTGCAACGGGCTGCTCAACGGGCTCCTGGGGATTCTGTTGGGCACAGGCCTGGGTTTCCGCCAATCGCTGCTTGCCCTGCTCACCGCCTTCGCCCTGGCAGGCATCCTGCTCGGGTCGCTGGCACCGGTCACCTTCCTGCTGGCATGGAATGCGCCGCCGCCAGACTCAGCGGGCGCGGCGATGGCGCACTCGGCCTATCTCCTGACGCATACCTTCCTGATCGGCTTCGCCGGGGTGGCGGCCAACATTCACTTACACCGCCTGCTCGCTGCCAAGTCGCCCACCCCGGCGGCGGCGACGGCCACCTTGCTGGCTTGGCTGGGTGGCAACGGATTCCTTGGCGCACAGTTCTCGTGGATCCTGCGGCCGTTTTTCGGGACGCCGAAGCTGGAAGTGCAATTCCTGCGACCGGATCCGCTGGATGGAAATTTCTATCAGACTGTCTGGCACGCGCTCAACCGGACGACCGGGGGGTTCGCGCTGCCCGCACTGCTGGTGATTTTGCTGCTCTTTGCCATCCCCATCCTGAGGGCCATCCGCGCCCACCACACACCGAACCATCAACCCTGACCGAGAAACCATGAATCCTGCATCCACACCACCGCCGCCACCGCCTGCCGATCACGCCCAACCGCCACCCCTCGATCCGCCATTGCCGGATCTGTTAGATACGAAAACTTTGTTTGAGGCTCTGCTGAGGCGTCCACAATTGCTGATCGTCCGCCTCGCAGATGGCAACCACGCGGCGACCGGGCGATTTCTGTTATTGGCGGTGATATCATTGCTGTTGTTTGGCTTTGTGATCGGCTGTTTTGCCAAACACGAACAACTCTGGGCCGCGCCCTTGAAGATTACGGCCGGCTTGTTGTTTGCAGGGCTCATCTGTTTTCCGAGTTTATATATATTTTCCACACTGGCCGGAGCGCGGGTGTCCCTGGGTCAGCTTGCAGCCTGCCTTGCCGGAGCGCTGGCTCTGGCAGGGATGCTGCTGCTTGGGTTTGCTCCGGCCGTGTGGATCTTTGCGGAGTCCACGGATTCGTTTGGCTTCATGGGCGCGCTTGGAATCGGCGCTTGGGCGATCGCGGCGATCTTCGCGCTGCGCTTTCTCAAGTCCGTGGTGTTTGCCACAGGCGGCACGCAGAAAGGTCCGCTGGTGATCTGGAGTGGTGTGTTTCTTTTGGTGACCCTGCAAATGACCACCTCGCTGCGGCCCATCCTCGGGCGCTCCGAGGTTTTCCTCACGCAGGAAAAGAAATTCTTCCTCCAGCATTGGGGCGAACAATTCGGTCGCTCGCTGACTGACCCGCAAACCAAGACCGCCGCCGCCCAGCCCGCCACCCAGCCGGCCGAGGCAGCACCTTCCAGCGGCGGCCGCAATCCCTACAACGAATAAGGGATGAAAGCCCCAAGCGATCCCCAACCCGCCCCGGCCGCAGGCAGCGCGGAGACGGACCCCGAGTATCTGGCGTGGCTGGACGAGTTGTTATGAAATGACATCCCACCTTGCGCGGCGGAGCATTCCGGGCATGTTGGCTCCATGAAGATCCTGATTTCCTCCTTCTCTGCCTTGCTTGCCATGGTTTCTCCGGCGCTTTGCGACCCCGCATCCAAGGAAGGAGGCGGGAAACCGGCCGCCGCCGCGGAGCCGGGTTACAAAGAGGAATCCCCACTGCCCGAGGGCTGGCCCCAGCCCGGGCCGTTCGACCAGGTGGTGAAAAAACAATATCCCGCCTACCGCGCCGCCTTCACCCAGGAGGGCAGCCCGAACGGGAGTTTCATGAAACTCTTCCGCCACATCCAACGCAACCAGATCCCCATGACCGCGCCGGTGGAAATGAAAATGGATGAGTCCGAAAACAAATCCCTCCAGATGGAACAAATGGCCTTCCTCTATCAGTCACCCGAAGTCGGCAAGACCGGCGCGGATGGTGAGGAAGTGGAAGTGCGCGATGTGCCCGCGATGGAAGCGCTGAGTTATGCCTGGCAGGGATCGCGCAATGACAAGTCCACCGCCAAGGCCCGCGAGGCCATCGATGCGGAACTCGCAAAACAGAATCTCAAGGCGGAGAGTTATCGATTGCTGGGATATAACAGTCCCTTCGTTCCACGTGCGAAACAAACGCATGAATTGCAGGCGATCCTGAAGAAGTGAAATCTCCGATCACTTCGCAACAGGCGCATTCTTTTCCAGCCATGCTTTGCGGGCGACGAGGTTTTCCCGCAGCTCATTGAGCTTCGCGCGCCCTGCGGCGAATTCATCATAGAGGCGGAAGAGATTGGAAACATCTCCTCTCAAATCCTTGCGGGCATCGTCCAGCATGTGACCGATGTCCACCGCCTCATCCAGCCCCGGCGCGCGGCTGGTGGAGGTTCCGGCCCCGGTGGTGAGATCCGTAAGTTCGGAGTTGAGTTTTTCCACCTGGGCATCAATGCCGCCGATTTCCTGAAGATATAACTTTCGTGCGGACTCGGACGGGTTGCGATTGTCCAACAGGTCCTTGAGCGAACGGCGGCGTTGGTCGAGGCGATCCAATCCCTCGCGGATCGCTTTGGTGATTTCATCGCGGGTTTGTCCGGACTTCATGTTGTCGCGGCGGTTCTGTTTCCAGTCATCGCTGATGCGGGTGTTTTCATAATAATAACCATTCCAATACGAGCCGCCTTCCGACTCATACTTGTCCACGTCCTTGTGAGCGGGAAATGATTTTCCCAACTCCACAATCTGGTCCACGCGCTTGAAGATGCGTTCATCGAATTTCCCGAGATCTCCCAAAGCCGCGCCATCGCCTTGTTTTGCGCGTTCCGCCATCTCGCGGCGTTTTGCCGAATAAAGATCGATGCCACGGCGCAGGCCCTCGATGGCTTCCTGCTTGATGTTGGAAACCTTGGTCCGCGAGTCCTTGGAATCGCGCATGTCGGCCAGCATTTTCACCAACTCATCCACCCGCTTTTCGATGCGGGCATCCAGCGTGACGATGTCCTGACCCAATTCGGCAAGCCGTTTTTCCCGCTGGCTGATGTAGGTTTCCATGTTCGCCACCGAGGCCTTGCGCGCTTCGATATCGATGGCAGGAGCGGCGGGTGCCGATGGAGTTTGGGCGAATGCAGTGGCGGAAATGGCGATCGCCACGAGGGCAAGATAAGGGTTTCTATCCATGCCGTCCCTTCTGCCAGATGCCCGGGAGCCTGCCAAGGGGATTCCGCGGTTCCTCCTTGCCTCGCCGCGCGGGATGGGGTTTTCTCCCGCCCGCATGTCCTCACTTCCTACCGCTGACCTCCTGGCGCTCGATACGGACGGCCTGAAAAGCCGCCTTTCGAAACTCAGGAGGTATCTTTGACGTCCCGACCCTCGAAAACGAAATCAACACGCTCGAGGAGGCGATGGGCGCGCCCGAGTTTTGGAACGATACGGACAAGGCCCGCTCGATCAGTTCCAAGGCCGCAGGGCTGAAGAAAAAGCTGGAGGCTTTCCTCAAACTCGAATCGCGCGTGGCGGACATCGATGAAGGTGTGGCGCTGGCCAAGGAGTTCGACGATGCGGACCTGGCCGCCGAGGCGATCAACAATGCAAAGACTCTGGAAAAGGACATCCGTTCCTACGAGCTTCTCACGCTGCTCGACCAACCAAGCGACATCTCACCCTGCTTCCTGGTGATTTCCGCCGGAGCCGGTGGGACCGAGGCTTGCGATTGGGCGCAGATGCTGCATCGGATGTACACGCGCTGGGCGGAGAGCAAGGGATACACCGTGGAAACACTCGATTGGCAGGACGGCGATGAAGCTGGTCTCCGCACGGCGACGCTCAAGATCACCGGAGATTATGCTTATGGTTTCCTGAAGAACGAGCGTGGTGTGCATCGGCTTGTTAGAATTTCCCCCTTCGACTCGAATGCCAAACGCCATACCTCGTTTGCATCGATTGATTGCACTCCGGAAATTTCCAAGGAGATCAACATCGAGATCAACGAAAAGGACATCGAGATCACCACCACCCGATCCGGCGGCAAGGGCGGCCAGAACGTGAACAAGGTGGAGACCGCCGTCATCCTGCGCCACCTTCCCACCGGCATTCTCATTCGCTCCACCGCCGCGCGGACGCAGGGTCAGAACCGCGAGCTCGCCTATGAGATCCTCAAGGCCAAGCTCTACACCATCGAGGAAGACAAACAGAAATCCGAGGCCGACCGCGCCTACGGCGAAAAGGGTGACGTTTCCTGGGGCAACCAGATCCGCTCCTATGTGTTCCAACCCTATCAGAAAGTGCTCGATCTCCGCACCGGCGAGGAAACCAACAACATCCAAGCCACCATGGACGGCGAGTTGGATGCGTTCATCGAGGCCAAACTCCGCGGCAAAGTCCGCGTAAAGGGCGCGAAGGACGAGGAGGATTAATCGCGGGAGGGGCGTTCATCCACCGACCCTCCGGGGCGGAATGAAATCTCTTCGTCGTTTCCGGTTCCGGTGGCTCACGCCACTGGCTAATATCGTTTGCCCCTCCGGGGCCGATGATGTCCCGGAGGGACCATGGGTGATTGGCTCCCAATGTCTTTGTTTTGGAACAGCGAGCTGGAGTGATGATTTGTTTGCACGCGATTGACATTCCGAATTCGATAGGTCGTTATATCAAGCCATGAGAGCCCTGATTTCGATTGCTTTCCGTGTTCGCATCCTGCGTGGGGAGCTGAGCCGCTGCTTTGCTGTATGGGCATGGTTTCCAATTCTCTCATTGAGCGCCGCGCTTGGCGATGAGGTGAAACCAAAGGCGGTCGAGGTCATTGAAGAATTGACCCGCGCCTATGCCAAACTTGATGGCTTCAAAGCCACTTACCAGTCGGTCGGCAAGGGTAAAACTCTCGATTGCACTCTTGGATTGGATGAAAATTCCAGACTCGCGGCGTCCCAAGTGGTGGTCAGAAAAGGCGACCAGAAAATGGTCCAGAGACTATGGAACACATCCCACGACCAGATGTTCTTCGCCGGAGGAGACGATCTAATTGTTTTCAAAGGAACGAATGCGGAACTCAAAAGCCTCACGGACCTGATGAACCTTCTAGCCACGGAGCCCGATGCCGACGGGAAAGAAGGCACCTATCAGTCCATTCCCTCCATTTTGTTGGAGAAAACCGTTTTCGCCGCCGGCTTTGGCTTGCAGAAGCGGGATCAGCCTTCCTGGGCTGACATCGTCGAGGATGCGCCCATCAAGGATTCCGACGAAAAAACGGTGACCTTTTCCACCGACAAATACGGCCTCCTGACCATCAGTCGTGAGAACGGGATGTTGATCCGCCAATCAGTCACGGCTGACGATGGGGAAGTCCGGGTATTGGAACTCAAGGAACTCCAAGTGAATCCCGGCAAGGACAGCGTTGAGCGAATTTCCACAGGATGGTCCACCATCGGCGCAAAGGAGTTACCATTGGTCTCCAGGATGGCTCCACTGAGGCTGGTATCGTTTCAGCTCATCATCGACTCTGTAGAAAATGGGCAAGCCGAGGTCCGTGTTTTGGACGATTTGCTTGAGAGCCAGTATGAATCGCTCCGTCACTTTGCCCGGGCATGCATTGATATGGAAGGTCCATTCGCAACCAAGGCCAACTGGCCGGGACTGTTCGACAAAGTTAAGACCCGTCTCCACCTCAAGTGGCTGCAAGACGTTCCGGGTGCGGACGCCGCCGATAAAGAGGGTTTCCTCAAGTATCAGCAAGAACCCGAAATCCGCCTGGAAGTGAGAAACTCCCTGGTCGCAGGGATGATGGAGATGGAAAAGTTACCGGAAGTGATCACGGACGAAATCTTCGGTCGTGGCGGCTGGGCAAGCCTCAAGGTCGGAAATGACCGAGGAGTTGCGGCCAAACAATCACTCGTGAAGGCCCTTACCCGCGCCTATCTTGAGGAGCTGGTCGACCAGAAAATGACGAAACAATGGGACCAGCGCGACGGACTCGATTGAACCAGCAAAGAGAAATCAACCACGAAGCCAAACTCCGCGGCAAAGTCCGCGTGAAGGGCGCGAAGGATGAGGAGGATTGATCGCGGAAGGGGCATTCATCCACCGACCCTCCGGGGCGGAATGAAATCTTTTCGTCGTTTCCCCCGGTGGCTCACGCCACCGGCTAATTTCTAGGGTCCCTCCGGGACATCATCGGCCCCGGGGGGGGCAATCGATATTAGCCGGTGGCATGAGCCACCGGACGTGATGGCAGAGCAATCGCGTCCCGGCAGGGTCGCCGGGTGGTGCGGTGTGATTTCCGTATTGGGGCCGTCATTTGAACCATGACATCCCGCGGGGTTTCTGTCATTCATAAGGAGTGGATTTGAAACTCCACGTGCCATGCCATCGACACATCTATCACTTCACATTCACGTCGTTTTCAGCACCAAGGACCGGGTGCCTTTGATTGAGCCAGAATGGCGGGAACGTCTGCATGCCTACCTCGGCGGCGTGGCCCGCATTCTGGAGGTCGTTCCCGATGCCATCGGTGGAGTGGCGGATCATGTGCATCTGCTTCTCGGACTGAAGGCGACCCATTCTCTGGCTGAAGTTGTCCGAAGCATCAAAGCCGTATCATCCAAATGGGTCCATGAAGAGATCGGGCAGGCCCGCTTCAAATGGCAGGAAGGATACGGAGCATTTTCCGTCAGCCCTTCGCAACGGGAACTTGTAAAGAGTTATATCGACCGCCAGGAGCAACATCATGCGAAACGGAGCTTTCAGGAAGAATATCTCGATTTTCTCATCAAAAGCGCAGTGGACTTTGACGAAAAGTATCTTTGGTAATCGTCGGCTGCACCGAGAGCATCAAGTCATCCCACTCACACGTGCTTGGCCTCCCAAATCATTTCCTCATCGGTGAAATAGCGCACTCTCACCTTTTTGAATTCTTGGGTGGAATAGAGGGCGTGGCGGTCGGTGATGCCGGTGGCTTGGGAGATGGCTTGGAGGGTTTGTTCGCATTCTTCCTCGGTCTTGCCGTGGACCATGGTGAACAGGTTGTAAGGCCAATCGGCATAACTCGGGCGCTGATAACAATGGCTCACGGCGCGGAAGCCGGCCATGGTTTCGCCGAGCTTTTGGAGCGCGGCGGGATCATCCTGCGGGCCTGCCCACACGCCCATCGCATTCGCTCCGAAGCCGGCCTTGCGGTGATGAAGCACGGCGGCGAAACGGCGCATGCGGCCACTTGTTAGAAAATCGTGATGCATCGTTGCGGCGGCATCGAAGGACAGGCCGAGTTCATTTGCCATCGCCACGAAGGGCTCGGCGATGATGGGGATGTCCCGTTGGAGGAGGCGGACGAATTGGATCTCCGTTTCAGTGAGTTCGCGCGTTTCACTTCGGTTCGCCTCGGTGTAAGCGGGGGCGGATTGATCATCCGGTCTTGCGGAGCCTTCCACATCGAATCTCACTCCAATCTTGAAGAGCCGGAGCGTGGGAAGCAGGCGCGTGGTTTCCGCAGCGGAAAGGCGATGAAGTAGATCGACGGTGCCTTCCAAACCCAGGCGGCTGTTAGGGGGCACCGCAATGGTGTACCAGAGGTTGAA
>JALOTR010000091.1 GCA_025457805.1 Akkermansiaceae bacterium
CAGCCGAGGCGACTTCCGTTTCCAATCCGCACTCACTGCCATGACCGCCGCTGTGGTGGGAGTGATCCTCAACCTTGCGGTGTGGTTTGCATGGCATGTGGTGGTTCCTGAAACCGGCCGACCCGATTATTTGCCGCTCGGTTTGGCGGCGCTGTTCCTTTTTCTCATGGTCAAACGGGGATGGAGCGTCATGGCCATCGTGGGAATCGGAGCGGGCATCGGCGGGTTGCTGCATTTCGGCGGCTTCCACTGATCGGTATGGGTCTTGCATGCGGGTGCCGGAACCGTTACCCAAGGCCCCACGTTCGCGTCCATGGGCCGGGCGCGCGGACTCCCCATGAGCAGCAACGGCAAAACCCCATCCAAGATTCTCAAGTGGCGGCTCGAATGCCTGGGCCACTCGTTGGTGGAGGGCATGGCCGGTTGCCTGCCGGGCCCCGCCGTCTATCGGATCGGCGAAATGCTCGGCAGCCTCGCTTGCTCCCTCATGCCGCAGCGCAGGAAAACTGTCATGCGCAACCTGCGGATCGCCTTCGCTGGCGAGAAGGATTCCAGCGAGTTGCATGAGATGATGAAACAAACCTTCCGCCGCAGTGGTGGAAACCTGATTTCCGCCGCCCATACCTCGCGCCTCAGTCCGGCCGACCTTGCGGAGGTGATGACGATTCAAAACTTCCAGCTTCTGCTCGATGTGTTAGCGGAGGGCAAAGGCGTGGTCCTGCTTTTGTCGCACATGGGAAACTGGGAAGTGCTCAGCCGCATGATCCACTTGTTTCCGAAAGGAGCGAAGACCGGCGCGTTTTACCGTCCACTCAACAACCCACTGCTCGACGAACGTGTGCTCGCCCGCAGGCAGGCGGATGGCACGCGGATGTTTTCAAAACGGGACAATCCGCTCCACGTCGCCGCATTTCTGCGCGAGGGAGGCATTGTCGGCATCCTTGCCGATCAACGCGTGGGGCCGAAGGGTGAGCTGACCGAATTCTTTGGCCGCATCACCCGGGCGAGCCCCTTGCCCGCATTGCTGGCGCGGCGCGCCAAGGCCACCGTGTTATCGCTTGCGGTCACCACGGATCGTCCCGGTCATTGGACGGCCACCTTCATGCCGGTGGATGCTCCGCAACACACGGCGCATTGCATGGTGGCATTGGAAAAGGCGATGAAGTCCGGCCCCTTGGATGTGTTTTGGTTGCAGGAGCGGTGGAAGGTCTATCTCGGGAAAAATCTAACAGTCCGGCAATGGCTGGGTGAGGATACCCTCAAAGGCGGCAAAGCCCATCGAGCCTTGATCTGGCTCGTGGATGCCCCGGCGTCATGGGTTTTGCCAGCGGATTGGCAACATCCGGATGTGTGTTATGAAATCGCACTTGCGGAAAATCAATCCATTCCGGAACCGTGGAGCCATGATGCCATCATCCACCGGGTGCCAAGGGGAGATGGCTTATATCAAATGAAGCAGGCGATTTTGAAAATCGATTCCTCCGCTGCCCTGCCCTTGGATTTCATCCTCGCCCCTCATGGGGGTGCCGCCCTTGCCAAGGTGGCGAAACTCGAAACCATCCCGCTCGTCCATCTGTCATGAAAGTGGTGCAGATCCTTCCTGAACTCAACTCCGGCGGCGTGGAGCGTGGCACCCTGGAAGTGGCCGCCCACCTCGTCCGCCAAGGCCATGAGGCGATTGTGATATCCCATGGTGGCAGATTGGTGGAAAAGCTTGAAATCAGCGGCGCGCGCCACTTCGCGATGCCCGTTCACCGCAAAAGCATCACGACCTTGAGATATGTGCGTGCCTTGCGGAGTCTCCTCACCGAATTGAATCCCGATATCGTCCACGTGCGGTCGAGGGTTCCGGCTTGGATCGCGTGGTTGGCATGGCGTCGCATGGATCCCGCGAAACGTCCGCGCTTTGTTTCCACGGTGCATGGTTTTTATTCGGTGAATGCTTATTCCAAGATCATGACCCGTGGTGAAAGGGTGATCGCCGTTTCCAACAGCGTGCGGGATTATATCATCAAAAACTATCCCGCGACTGCTCAGGATCACATCCGCGTGATCCATCGCGGTGCCTCGCCACAGGAGTTTCCGCGAGGCCATCGTCCGGAAGAAGGGTGGTTGACAGAGTGGCGGCGGAATCATCCGCAGTTGGAAGGGAAGAAAATCCTGCTTCTGCCCGGACGCATCACCCGTTGGAAGGGACATGATCATTTCATCGAACTCATCGCCCAACTCCGCAAGCGCGGACTTGCCGTGCATGGGCTGGTGCTCGGCGAGACCCATCCGCGCAAGCAGGCTTATGCCGTGGAACTCAAGGCGCGTTGCGCAGAGATGGGAGTGGCGGAAGATATCACATTCCTTGGTCATCGCAGCGATGTGCGCGATGTCATGGCAGTGGCGGATGTCGTGTTTTCGCTTTCGCTCGAGCCCGAAGCCTTCGGCCGCGTGTCTTTGGAAGCTGCATCGCTGGGACGACCCGTCATCGGCTACGCCCACGGCGGCGTGGCGGAGCAGTTGGAAGTTTTATATCCGCAAGGGCTGGTCCCTGTGGGGGATGTTCCGCAGCTTGTAGAAACCACCATCGCCGTGTTGCAGCATCCGGGCGAGCCTGCGGAAGTAAGGCCTCCATTTACCTTGGAAGCGATGTGCCAGGCGACCGAAGCGGTCTATCAGGAACTCCTCCGGCCATGAAAATCTGGACTCTTGATGATGGCATACCCGGGCACTGGTCGATGACGGCCGGTTTGGTGAAATTGATCCGCAAGCACCGGGATGTGGAAGAAACCCGCATCGAGGTGGATTGGCGCTGGGGCGGAGCGAGGCAGGCGTTTCAACGATTGGAGCGCATGGGAATCCGCATGCCGGGCCCCCTGCTCAAGGCGGCGGTGAAATTCAATCCCGTTCCAAGTGATAAGCCGGATCTAATCATCTCGCGCGGCGGTGCCACATTGTATGCAAATTCATGGCTCGCCCGTGATTGCGGATGTCCGAATATCTTCATCGGCACCGTGAGAAAACTGCCCGCCCGTTTTTTCAGTGCGGTGATCCTCTATCAGGACGATCATCATCCAGCGCCTTATGTGGCGATGCCGCTTTTTCCCACGCGCATTGAACCTTCATCGCTTGCGGGAAGCGCAGCGGCATTTCCATGGAGCCATGAGCAAGCACCAACCGGAACCGCCGCGATGTTTCTCGGTGGCGATGGTTCCGGTTATGTGTGGGAGATGGCCGATTGGCAGCAGCTCGCTACCGGCATGCGCCTCATGCATGAATCCTCCGGAGTCCGTTGGTGCGTCACCAGTTCGAGGAGGACTCCGGCGGAAGTTGAGAAGTTGTTAGATAAGGAATTGCCAGCGGGTGCCATTGCAGAATCCTGCTGGTGGCACGCGGGCGACCGTCGTCCATCCGTAGATGCATTCCTCGGCGTGGCGGAGCAAGCGTTCTGCACGGAGGACAGCATGTCCATGCTCGAAGAATGCATTGCCAGCGGCAGGCCGACGGTTTCGCTGGGTTTGAGTTCGGCCAAACCCAATGGGTTTTTCCGCGAATATCTCCAACAGCGCGTGAACTCGCGGCGTTTGAGAAGATTGGATGTGAGCGCATTCGCGAATGGTCTGGCCTATCCGGTGACCTGCGATGGTGGATGGAATCCTGTGGGCCCTTCGGCAATGTCGGAAAGTGCGGCCCGCTTGTTAGATCAACTCGGGCTTTGAAGCACTTACTCCTCCGGCATGATCAACTTGGAGGCGTTTGCCTTGAGATCGGTTAGAATCGATTCGATCCACGCGATCTCTTCCTTGCGTTCCGCACGATAGCGTTGGAATCCGGCATCCCGATCCGCGAGATGCGCATTGAGCGTCGCGGGTGTCAACAAGGTGCCATAAGCTGCTGGTGCCGCTTCCACTTGCTGAGGGGCGGTGATGGCATCGAGGATGAGATTTCCGATCGTGGGTCCGGCGTGGGTGACATCGCGCCAATCGATCATTTTTCCGCCGTAGTCGGCTGGAATCGGTTCGCAGTTGCGCGGGTGGAAATCATCAAAATCCCACACAGCGGCAGCCGCAGCTTGTGGGTGAGCGGCATTGTCTTCGGCCACGAGTTTGGTGAGAAATTCCCGCTCCGCGCGGAAGCCGGGATCGATGTCTTCTGCCAGATAGAGCGCGGCATTGAAACTCGCATGATTGGGCGGCAGCACGATGATGAGACGTGCGTTTTCCTTGCGTGAAAGTTTAAGAATGTCGCGAACCATCGCCGCCTTTTGCGGGTTGATGCGCTCGGTGGCGGTGCTGCGGTTTCTGGAAAGGCCGAATGCCTGGGCGAGCGATTTTTTCTCCGCATCCTTGCGTGGATCGATGGGATGATTGAGCACCCAGTGGCCATTGGGAATGTGCTCGCTCGGGATGTCCCGCGCCGCGCGGGTGATCACGAGGAAGGAATTCTTCAACATCGTGAGGCCGAAGTAATACTGAAGCTCACGATCCAAGCGCGATCCAGTCCGGGAAAGTGGCGAGGAATAAAAGTCGGTCTTGGCCACGCGCACGGGTTCCGCAAGATCGATGAGATCGATGCCGAAGATGATCAGATCGAGTTTCTCATGCTCGCAGGCATAACGCAGCATCTCGACATTTTCTGTTAGTTTCCCAGCCGAGAGCGAGAGATTGGCCGTGCGTGTTCCTGCGAGGCTCGGGTGGTCCGGATTGATGCCGATGTCCATGCGCGAGGAGCCGAAGACTGCCCCTTGCCAATCCGCCGAGCGCACGAGACCTGCTTTCGCGGTGCGTTCGTAGTGCTCGACGACGCGGTAAGGTTCCAATGAATCGACTGACCAGGGCAGGGGAGTGACGCGCAGCGGATTGACCACCGTGTTGATCGCGGCCGCCAGCAGCAGGACCACGATCACGGGACCGAGCAGCCAGCGCACATAAGATTGGACGGGTGAGCGTTTCATCAGAACTGGAAGTAGATGAACTCGGAAACTTTGTTGAACTCGAAGCCGACGACAATCAGCAGCACGAGCGTGAAGGCAAGCCACAGTCGCGTGGGCCGCCATTGCCAGCGGCGGCGCGGGCCGGTCGGCTTGTCGGATGGAATCGCCCAACCAAAGGTGGGAATGTAGCGGGAGAGAAATTGCTGCGTGTTGGGGAACCACAGCGCGACGATCAGGACCGGCACCCAGCGCAATGCTTTGGACAAGCCGGTCACGCGCTCACCGGAGCTCGGCCACGAATCGAAGCCATGGAAACCAAACATCGCTCCCCAGATGTTTTGCACCGCCTTCATCGCGCCGGCCGGATTGGAAAGCTCGATGGTGCCCGCGCGGAAGGGGACCCACAGTGCCACCACCGCGAGCAGGGTGATGGTGACGGCAAGTGGCTTGGGCAGGGCTGCGAGGGCAAAGCGTTTGCGCAGTGAGTTCCATGTGTGATTGATGATGAGCAAAAGCCCGTGCGCTCCACCCCAGAGGATGAAACTCAGGCCCGCACCGTGCCACAGTCCGCCGAGCAGCATGGTCACGAGCAGATTTCCATGTCGTCCCAGCCAGCCGCCGCGGTTGCCGCCGAGGGCGATGTAAAGGTAATCGCGCAGGAATCGGGAAAGCGTGATGTGCCAACGCCGCCAGAAGTCGATGATGGACGCGGCCTTGTAGGGTGAGGCGAAGTTTTCCGGAATGCGCACGCCAAACAATCGCGCCGCGCCGATCGCCATGTCCGAGTAACCGGAGAAATCAAAGTATAACTGCAGCGCATATAAAAACGCCGCGCACCAGCCTTCGACAAAAGTCAGCTCGCGATGGGTCACTGCCGCGAAGTCGAAGAACTTGGAAGCATCCCGCGCCAGCATGTCGGCGATGACGACTTTCTTGAAAAGCCCGATGGCCAACATCGTCAATCCCACCGCGAAATCCGCCGAACGTGCGCGCGGATGTTTGCGGAACTGCGGCATCATCTCCGCATGGTGGACGATGGGTCCGGCCACCAATTGCGGGAAAAACATCACAAACAGGAAATAATCACGAAATGATATATCCGAGACCTTGCCCTGTCTCACATCGATGAGGAATGCGATTTTCTGGAAGGTGTAAAAGGATATGCCCAGCGGCAGGATCACATCCGGCAGGGTGATGGGCCCCACGCCGGCATCCATCGCAAGCCTCGCAAAAAACAGGCTGTATTTGAACCATCCGATCAATGCGACGTTCGCCGCAATCGCAGTGCCTAACAGAATTTTCTGTGCATTGTCATTTCCCCTCAGCCGGATGAGGCCTTGGGCGATGAGATAATTTCCCGTGATGGAGCCGAGGATCAATGTGAGGGGCCAGGGCGTCCACGAGCCATCGGGATTGGCATTCCACGAGGCATAGTAGAGCAGCGACATGAACGCGAGGAACATGGCCGCCAGCCCGCCTCGCACTGCTCCCAGCCATCGATAGCCGAGCACCGCGCAGGGCAGGAAGATCAGCAGGAAGACGTAAGAGTTGAACAACATGCCGGTTCTGCGCGGGAAGCGATGCCTCAGCGGTTGCCGAATACGATGCGGCCGAGCAAAGTCTTGGTGGCGCGGCGCTTGTAGAGGAAATGTTCATCCACCAGCTCGATGAGCCCGGTCACGCGCGAGGGCCAGGTGATGATGAGCGCGGAGTTTCTGCGGGAGGCTTTGAGGAGCTGGGCCTCGGGGAAAAATTTGCGGATGCGCTCCACCCACACTTCGCCGGGAAACACGCTGCAATGCGCATTCTGCCCGTTTGGCAGGATTTCCTTGGCCGGCGATGTGGCGATGCTGAAAAACGCATGCTTGCCCAGGCTCGCGATGTGCGCCAGCAGCGGATCGATGTCCGGACCGGGGATGTGTTCCAGCACGTCGGTGTTGATGATGAGGTCGGCCTGGGTTTCCGGAGTTTTGCTCAACTCGGGAATCGCCGGATCATAGCGCAGGTATTGGGCATCGAAGAAATCGACCGATCCTGTTAGATTGGTTTGGCCGCAGCCATAGTCGAGCACCACCTTGGGCCGCAGTTCGAGGATGGCGATCTGCAAGTGCGCGGCAAACTTGTTGCCGGAGACGCCATAGCGCTTCGACTCATGAATGGCGGCGTATTGCTTGATGTGCTCGGGAGACGTGATGTCGGACATGACTGGAAGAAGGAAACAATTCGGGAAAGGTCCACTCAAGCATGGTTTTCATGCGGGATGGGGCGATGGCGGGATTTTCAGGAAACAGGAAGACGGTAAATGCCATTGAGGCGGCCGCGGCCGGAGAGTTGGTAGCCGTGGGAAGTGAGGAGATCGGCGAGGCTGCGGTCGCTGTCATGCGCGAGCTCGCACACAACGAGTCGTGGCCAGGACGAGCGCGGCATTTCATGAAACAAGGGTTCCAGCACGGCGACCTCGTGGCCTTCGACATCGATCTTGAGTGCATCGATGGTGGAAATTTGCTGCTGCGCCATCCACTTCGGCAAGGTGGTCATCGGCACCCGAAGGCCGCTGCCGGAGCTGGAAACCTTGTTTTCCCCCTTGTTGCCGTCGCCTGCGGAAAGCACCACCTCGCCTTCGCTGCCGCCCAGCGCGATGGGGTGGAGGGTCACGTTGGCGAGGCGGTTGCGGGAGAGATTCCAGCGCAGCATGGCACCAAGATCAGGGTCCGGCTCGAAGGCTTCCACCCGTGCGGCAGGTCCGCAGGCGGACGCCACTTTGAGCGAATAGACACCGGCATTCGCGCCGATGTCGAGAAAGGTCCCGCCGTTTTTCACCTCGTCGGACAAGGCCTCCAACTCTGCGGCATCGAGGAATTGCGGCATGAGGATGAGGCGTTGTTCGGACAAATTGCCTTTTCCGCGAAGCCGCAGGTGCAGCCCCCAGACATCGAGATCCACCCACTCGCCGAGCGAGCCCTTGACCGGCTTGCGCAGCCACAAGGCAAGCCGCCGCCAGATGCCCGACGCAGGCAGCCCATGCAACATGCGGATCCACACCGCCCGCCAACCGCTGGGGGCAAAGGTGCCCCATGGGGCGTCGTTCGGGGATACCTGGCTCATCAGTCGCTGGGAAAACTGTTCTTATCCCCCGCGTCGCACGTCGAACAGTCTAAATTGCAGTCGTGCTGCCGTGGCCACTGAAGCGCTGGAGCACGATCTCCGCGCAGCGCTCGGCCTCGCGCAGGACCTCCGGCGCGG
>JALOTR010000729.1 GCA_025457805.1 Akkermansiaceae bacterium
CGAAGTGGCGCTGGCAAACTTGAGACGGGCCTCGGTGATCACCGGGCTGAAGGGAGTGTTCCGACCCCAATCGGTGCCCAGACCGAAGGGGCTGTTCAGGCCGAAACCGAAGCTGAGGCGGTCATTGAAAGGTTGGGCATAGTAAAACTGGGGCGCGGACTGGATTTCACTCTCGGCCTCGGAGCGGACGGCACCATTGGTGGCCTTGTTTCCAAGAACGATCGAGTAAACCCCTGCTTGTGCCTCGGGCTGCTTGAGCTGGGTCATTCCCGCCGGGTTGTAGAACACGGCCGCGGCCGAATCCGCCGTGGCGACGAAGGCATTGCCACGGGCAGTGGCAAACGCGTCCTGGTTTGGAAGGTAATAGCCGGCGGCCATGGCCCCGCCCGGAAGCATGGCCAGAAAAGTAAGGGATAGGGAGCTGGATTTCATCGCTGGTGGGTGGAATTTTTCTTTCCGGCCACCAGCTCTATGAAATTTTTATAAATAATCAACAAAAATTTACTAATTTCCCATCTCAGGCATGTCCGCTCAAGTAGCGCTCCGCCTCCAACGCCGCCGCGCAACCCTGCCCGGCTGCCGTGATGGCCTGGCGGTAATAGTGATCCGCCACGTCGCCCGCCGCGAACAATCCGGGGGTCTTGGTGGCGGTGCGACCGGGAACCTGGAGGATGTAGCCGTTTTCATCCTTGTCCACGAGTTCGCCGAGAAATCCGCTGTTCGGCACGTGGCCGATGGCGACAAACACGCAGGCGACTTCCAACTCGGACTCACTGCCATCGACGAGGTTTTTCAGGGTCACCGCGCGCATTTCGTTTTTGTCGTCGGTAAGGTATTCCACGACGGTGGAGTTCCAGACGGGCTGGATCTTCGGGTTCGCAAGCACGCGATCCGCCATGATTTTCGAGGCGCGGAGTTCATCCCGGCGATGGATCAAATAGACGGTGCTGGCGAAACGGGTCAGGAAATCCGCTTCCTCACAGGCACTGTCGCCGCCGCCGATCACGCAGACCGGCACATCGCGGTAAAACGCGCCATCGCAGGTGGCGCAGGAAGTGAGGCCGTGACCGATGAGTTTTTCCTCACCCGGCAGCCCGAGGTGACGCGGGGCGGCACCGGTGGCGACAATGATGGTTTTCGCCTCGAAGGACTCGGATCCGGCCTTGAGGAGAAATGTCCCATCGGCGCGACGCTCGACAGTTTCCACGCTGGCCCATGCGATGCGTGCGCCGAATTTCTCCGCTTGCGCCTGCATTTTCATCATCAGTTCCGGACCCATGATGCCATCCGGATGGCCGGGGAAATTCTCGACCTCCGTGGTAGTGGTCAACTGTCCGCCCGGCTGGGTGCCGGAAAGCAGCAAGGGGCTGAGATTGGCGCGTGCGGTGTAGATGGCCGCGGTGTAGCCCGCGCAGCCGGTTCCGATGATGATGACGTTTTCCATGTGTGAGAGGAGATTTCCCGGGCGGAATTATTCCGGGGTTTCCCGGGCTGAGTCAACCACCGCCACCATATCCGGACAAAACGGACGCTTTCCCGGATCGATTCAAGACAATCGCTTGCGCATGCCGGTGATTCCGCGAGAATTCCGCCGTCCATGAATCCCGAAGCCATCCGCGAAATTCTCACTCAAGTCAAATTCCCCGGGTTTTCCCGCGACATCGTTTCCTTCGGCCTCGTGCGGGACATCCGCTGCGAACCGGGCCTCACCACCGTGAAAATCGAAGTGCAAACCCGGGACGCCCAGGTGCCGGAGCGCATTTTCAAGGATTGCCACGCGGTGCTCGACGCGATTCCCGGCATCGGTGAAGTGAAAGTGGAAATCGAGGTCAAGGACGCCCCTGCCGCAGGTGGTCTGGCCGGGACGGTGGGAAAATCCTCGATTCCGGGCGTCAAGCGCGTGATCGCGATCGCTTCCGGCAAGGGTGGCGTGGGGAAATCCACCGTCGCGAGCAATCTCGCCGTGGCCCTGGCTGCCACCGGCGCGCGGGTGGGACTTTGCGACTGCGATCTTTATGGCCCCTCAGTGGCCCAGATGTTCGGCGTGAATGAACGCCCGATGGCCAATGTGATTGTCCGCGGACCGATGGCCACGCGCTATACCCAACAGTTTCTCCGCCAGGTGGCTTGGGACGAACTGGACTACCTGATCCTCGATCTTCCGCCTGGGACCGGCGACATCCAACTCACGATTGTGCAAACTGTCAGTGTGGATGGAGTGATCATCGTCACCACTCCGCAGGAAGTGGCACTCATCGATGCACGCAAGGCGGTTTCCATGTTCGCAAAAGTGAATGTCCCGGTGCTGGGCCTTATTGAGAACATGGCATGGTTCGAGTGCGATGCCGGGAAGCGCTATTATCTTTTCGGCGAAGGCGGCGGCGTGCGTGAGGCGCAGACTCTTGATGTTCCCCTCTTGGGCAGGATCCCCATTGACATTGCCACCCGCGAGGGTGGAGACTCTGGCACGCCGGTCGCCTCGCGCGATCCAGGTGCCAACAAAGTTTCTGCGGCTTTCCACCAAATCGCCGCAGTGACACGCTCGACAGTTCCGGTTTCCTAAACCTGCCATGAACGATCCCCTCCTCACCGCTCACGATGGAGTGCTGCGGGTGGAAACGGATCCCGAACATGCGATCGTCGAGGTGGAGTTTGATCCGGGCGTTCTGAGCGACGGACAAGTGCGTTCGATGTTGAAAGAGCACATCGTGCATGTGGAGTCATCCATCCGCAAAAACACCTTCCGCTTGCATGGAAATGCCTGCGAGGCGTGTGCGCAGAAGCTGGAGAAAAAGGTGGCCCGCATCCCCGGTGTGAGACGAGCCACCGCCACCTATCTCGGGCGAGTGCTGACGGTGACCTTTGACTCGGACATCGAGCCGGAGAGCCGGATGGAAATGGATCTCAGGAACTCGGGTGCGAACGTCAAACCTCTCGAAAAAAACTCATCCGCCAAGCTTCCGCTGCTGGCAAAACTGCGTAAAGGAGAACTCAATGAAGAGCTATCCTGTGGACTTGGATTGATTTCCCTCATCACCGCCGTGGTGATTGAGAAAACCATGGGCGTGGGTCCATGGAGTTATGCATTTTATACCAGTGCCTATATCTTCGCCGGGCAGGAAGGCGTCCGCTCGGCTATCGCATCGCTGAAGGAAATGGTGCTCGATGTGGATGTGCTGATGGTTCTGGCCGCGATCGGCGCAGCCTTGATCGGCGCGCCATTCGAGGGAGCCTTGCTGTTGTTTTTGTTCAGTTTTTCCAAC
>JALOTR010000092.1 GCA_025457805.1 Akkermansiaceae bacterium
TCTCCGCGATTCCTTGCGATGCTTGACCAGCCCCTTGGTTTCCAAGGTTGCCATGAGGGCCCTCACCGCGGAATAACTCGGCGGGCTCGGCAGCTCGCCCATCACTTCCTCCGCCGTGGCCTTGCCACGCCGGAACAGGATGTCCATCACCTGCCTCTCCCGCGCGGAGATCCGGTCTTCTTCCAAGCGTTTCATGGACACAGCCTTCCACAAGCCGGCCCACCCTGCAATCAGAAATGCTGAATTTCCAGCATTTGATGGTTGACACCCCACTTCCGAAATGCTGTTTTTCCAGCACTATGAAACGCAGCACCTTGTGGTTCCTTCCGGGCATTCTGGCCGTCTTCGCCCTGTTTTCCTGCGGCTCTCCGCCACAAATGGCCAAGCCGAGTCCGGGCAACCGCTCGGGTGATGCCGCGGTCAATCGTTCGAGCATCGACACTATCCTGGAATCACCCGCCGAGCGCCCGGGCCTTGCGACGGGCTGGGGAAAAGAAAAGGACTCGCCAATTTACGGGACGCCTTTCCAACGCGCATCCTCGAAGCCTGCGGGCACCGATGTGATTTACTACAATGACCCGGAAGGCATCGCCGCCATGTCGAACTCCGCAGTGAAAGTCGAACCCTTGCAAACCGCCGCAGGATCGCTGGTGGAATGGGGCATCAAGGGCGGGATCGGGTTTCTCCCTTCCTACAAGGCGGGCAGCGGTTATGATGACCGCCTCGTCGCGGGGAAGAAAAACAGCAACTATTCCATCTTCATCCGCAATCGTTCCCGCAGCACCCTGGAAGTCGTGGCGAGCGTGGATGGGCTGGATGTGATGGACGGGAAATCCGCCTCATTTTCCAAGCGCGGCTACCTCATCGATCCCGGCCAGAGTTTGGAAATCGATGGTTTCCGCACCAGTGAGCAGAAAGTGGCGGCGTTCCAGTTTTCCAGTGTCTCGAATTCCTACGCCAACCTGCGCCATGGCGATACCCGGAACGTGGGGGTGATTGGCCTCGCCGTGTTCACGCAGAAAGGGGTGGATCCGTGGAATTGGCAGACGCCGGAGACCCGCACCCGGCTCAGCGCCCAGCCATTTGCGACGGCTCCGTGAGGGCCTTGCGGGGTGAAATTTTTCGAGAAAAACCCACTAGATGCCTCCGAATTCCAGAAATGTGAAAATTTCACCCATCTTTATTTGAACGAAATATAAAAATTCTTGTCATCCTACGCGATTGCGTGTATTTCTCGCCGCAGTCCCATGTCCCACACCACCATCACCAATCCAATCATCGGGGATTCCCACGCCGCCAGCCACGGCATTTCCCGTCTGATGCGCCCACTGTGGCTGACTTTCATCGCGGGTCCGCAAGTCCTGCTCACTCGGAGGATCAGCGGCAAATGCGCTGCCACCGTCGCGATGATGTGCATCCCATCGTTGCTCTTTTTCATCGTGACCACCGTGCCTGGGGCGGTCTTCCGCTCGCCCGAACAGAACGAGTATTTTCATTTTGCGAGAATGCTGGAGATGGATCCCAGCCGCTGGAGTGTGTTCCTTCTCGCTTCCTTCTGCGCGGTGTTTTCCCTCGCCGTGCCAGCGAGCCTTCCGAATGCATTGGATCCCACGGAGGCCTGAAAATTTCCTGAGAATTTCCCCCGTTCCCCTGACAAGGCGGCAACCCGAATCTTCGGGCGGCCGCCTTGTTTTTTGCCGAAATACCCGGGGGATGCCGCCGCGTATGGGTTGAGAATCGTTTTGCCCGACTGCCCTTCCATCCGCCCATCCGACGTGCTGCGTTGTTTCCTTGCGATCAACTTGGCCGCGCCACTTGCCCGGGCGCAGGAAAAAACCACCTACGACGACCACGTTCTGCCGATTTTCCAGCAGGCCTGCCTCAACTGCCACAATCCGGACAAAACCAAAGGCGGACTCGATCTCTCCTCCTTCCCCGCCACCATGAAGGGCAGCTCCGGCGGCAAGATCGTGGAACCGGGCGATGCCGCATCCACCCTGATCGGCGTGGTTCAGCAAACGGTGGAACCGAAAATGCCGCCCGAAGGCGAAAAACTTTCCAACGACCAGATCGCCGTCCTGAAGCGCTGGATCGAAGGCGGATTGCTGGAAAATTCCAATTCCTCCGCCCGCAAACCCAGCAAACCGAAATTCGCCGCCACGCTCCAGACCGACCCCGCCGCCAAACCAGACGGCCCGCCCCCGATGCCGGCCCACGTGCTCTTGGAACCACCCGTCGTCACCGCACGGGCTGCCGCCGTCCACGCCATCGCCACCTCGCCTTGGGCCCCACTGCTTGCCATCACCGGCCAGCGCCAGGTCCTCCTCCACCACACGGAAACTCTGGAACTGGTGGGAATCCTACCATTTCCCGAAGGCGATCCGGTCTCTCTCGCCTTCACCCCGGATGCCCGCTACCTCATCGTCGGCGGCGGAGTCCCGGGAAAATCCGGCCTCACCGTCACCTTCGATGTCACCAATGGCAGTCGCCTGCTCAGTGCCGGCAAGGAATTCGATGCCGTGCTCGCCGCCGACATCCGCCCCGGCTTCGACATCGTCGCCACCGGCGGCCCCTCGCGTCTGCTCAAGCTCTGGAATACCGAGAGCGGGGAAATGATCCATTCCATCAAAAAACACACCGACTGGATCACCGCGCTCGACCTCTCGCCCGATGGCGTCCTGCTCGCCAGCGGCGATCGCAACGGCGGGGTCTATGTTTGGGAAAGCGATACCGGGAACGAATTCCACACCCTGCGCGCCCATCAGGCTGGTATTTCCGCCGCCGTGTTCCGGGCGGATTCCAACCTCCTCGCCACCTCCTCCGAGGATGGCACCCTGCGCTTCTGGGAAATGAACGGCGGCAGCGAAGTGAAAAAAATCGACGCCCACCCCGGAGGCGTCACCGCGTTTTCCTTCGCCCGGGATGGCTCCTCGCTCAGCGCCGGTCGCGACATGAAGGTGAAATTCTGGAAACCCGATTTCAACCACGCTCGCGACATCGTGCAGAACCTCCCCACCCTGCCCACCGCCGCCGCCCTTGATGCCGAGGCCAAGCTCGCCTTCGTCGGCGATGCTGCCGGCAACGTGCTCGCCTTCCAAACAGCCGATGGCAAAAAACTTGGCGAAATTCCCGCCAACCCGCCATCCATCGAGACCCGCCTCCAAACCATCGCCGCCCAACTCGCCCCGCTGGAAACCGCACTCCAAGCCGCCCACAAAACTCTCACTGACCGCACAGCCGCCCGCGATCTGGCGCGCCAGGCATTCCAACAAGCAGAGTCCGCCCGTAACCAGGCCGTGGAAGCCCATAAAGCGGCAGAAACCGCAGCCACCGCCACTCCGGATGAGGCCCACAAAAAATCCGCCGCCGAGGCCCAGGCCCTGATCGCACCCGCCGAACAAACCCTCGCCACCAAGCGCGCCGAACTCGATGCCGCCGAAAAAGCCCTCGCCGAGGCCACCGCCGCCCGCGATGCCGCCCAAGCGCCCCTCGCCCCATTGCTCGCCTCTCGCAAAAAGTGGAGCGCCGCCGCCATCAACACCCGCATCCTGCAAGTCACCCGCGAAGCTGCCGAATCCGCAGCAAAAACCGAAGACGCCCAACTCGCCTTCACAGAAGCCGCCCGCAAGGTCAGCCAGCAGGCGGAAATCCTCAATCAAAAGCGCGCCGAACACAGCCAGCTCGCCAACAGCCGCCCAGCCGCCGACCCCGCCGCCACACCCGAATCCCAAGCCGCCGCCAAGGCCCAATTCGATCAAAAACTCGCCGCACTCGATACCGGGATCGCCCGCGAACTCGCCACTCTCCGAGCCGCCGAAGCCGACCTCGACCGCCTCTCCAAAGCCATCGACCCCGCCGCCCAGAGCGCCCAGGAAAAAAAATCCCAATCCATCACCCTCCAACAAGCCTACCAAAAAGCGCTCGAATAAGCCCCGCGCTCCGCAATCCCCCACGGGTTTTTCTTGAAACCCGCCAAAATCAGCGCCATAGCCTTCCCCGCCGCAGGCGACAGACCATCACAGCAAACGGAGGGGTGGTAGAGTGGTCGATTGCGCCGGTCTTGAAAACCGGAGAGCCGAAAGGTTCCGTGGGTTCGAATCCCACCCCCTCCGCCAAGAAATCGGGTACCGGAACGGATCATCCGCCTGTTCCCAGAAGCCGCACTGGACCGATCAATCCCGATGGCACGGGTTTGTCGGTGGCTTTCCAGAGTGGGTTTGTGACGAATGTCCGGCGGCCTGTCGGACTTGGTTTTCCTTCCAGCACCCAATCCGGCCATTGCTTGAGGCCTCGAGTCTCGGTGCGCTCGGCATCCTCGGGCAGGGCGTCATCGGCAATCATGCGGTTGATGAGCAGGTTCACGACTTCGATCTCCAGTTCATTCGCGCCGGGTCGGAGAGCTTCGGTGATTTCTATCTGATAGGGAGCGTGCCAGAGAATTCCAAGATCGCGTCCATTCAGCTTCACCCGGGCCATCACCTGCACATTGCCGAGATCGAGAACCTGGCGGCGACCGCCCGCGGTGCTGCCAGCAGGCAGGTCGAAGCTGAGCTTGTATTTTCCAACCCCGGAAAATCCTCGCACGCCCGCATCGGGATGCTCGCCCCAGGAGACGAGACGATCGAGCGTGACTTTCTCCGGTGCCCCTTCTCCGGCCGGGAAGTTGAGATTCCACGAACCCGCAAGTTCGAGGATCGGTTTGAGGTCCTGCGGAGCGGGCGGAGAGGAAATGCGCGCGGCGGTGGCGGGTGCTGCCGTCCGGCGGAGCATCACAAAGAGCGTTTCAGATGCGTTCATCGGAAGGGTGAGCTTCGTCACATCGGACGATGGCGTTTTGATTTCAAAACGCTGAATCGACCCATCTGCCGGGCGCCAGACTTCCACAGACGTGGCACCCGTGCGAAACGTGAATTGAATCGGGCCAGGCTTCCCTTGGTTTGCCAAAAAGAAAATCTCAGCTTCGGGATGACTGCGCCATTCCCATTGGACAGAGCCTGAGGCCGTTACGCCCGGTTGAATGCCGAGTTGTTTCATCACATCCGCAGGAGCGAAACCTCGATAGATCCGCCCGCTGCCATAAGGGCGCCCTTTTACTTTCGGATCCGCCCCCCAAATCGCTGCTGCGAGTTCGCGGAGTTTTTCGATTTTTGCTGCATGATCCTTGAGGCCGAGCGTGGCCGTGGGTGGCTCGCCGGAGACGGTTGCCCCGGCACGCACAAGTCCGGCAATCCGCTCAAGCGTCTCGAATTCCATGCGACCGGCGTGATTGAGGGCGAGGACCCGGTAGGACATGCCGGACGGGAAAACGATGCGTCCGTCGCGCACGAAGGCGTAGCGAAGGCTCTCGGGACTGCAGAGATCGTAGTCGTAGCCCGGAACCGGCTTATGGCGGAAACGGCCGAGCGGCTCGTCATCCATCACCATCAGGACGTCGCGCACGGGCGTTCCTTGCCGGAGAAGGTGCTGCGAGCGGGCGAGGTAATCATGCCACGGCCGCGACCATTCCCACCACGAATTCGTGCGCTCGTAGCGCATCCCCCACTGCCACATGGTCACACCGGGCTGCTGGTTGACGAAGCGTTGGGCAGCATAACGGTGGAAAACCATCCGGTTCACCCCCATCGCGAGCGAGTCATCCGCCATGCGCTTGAGGAGCGCGGGATGGAGTTGCCATCTTTCGTCGGGTCGGGACGTGAACGCCTCGGCCGCAACGACGCGGCGTCCGGTGATGTTCGCGACCGATGACATTGCCTTCCGGGTGATGTTCATGCCATGGCCGGCATCCGACCAGAACTCGGACATCGGTTCATCCACATACTGCGTGGCGGCGAGGTCGTCGCCGATCGAGGTGTAGCTTTCACTCGAAAAACGAAGCCCGTTCTCGCGGGCAAATTTCTGCACGACCGACCAGTAGTTTTCGATGGTGAGTTCGGAAACTGTCTTGCGCAGATCGAAAAGAAAGCGGTCGGTCTCCTCCTGGCTCCCGAGAATGCGTCCGGACATGACGGGCAGCCATGGCACGGGGTCGTAGCCACGGCGGCGCTGGAATTCCTCGGCGAACCGCACACCCCAGTTCTGCCCTCCACCCTCCCAACTGTCGACGTGCGTGGCCACGATCGCCTCGCTGCCCGGCCCGGCGATCTCGGAGTATTTTTTTACGATCTGCGTGAGATGGAACCGCGTGATCTCTCCGTCAAACTTGTCGCTATCGGGACCTGTAACCGATGGATCCGCCGGGCCGACGACGCAGCGGTTCCATGCGTGGCCGACCCGCACGATCGTCCACTTCCCTTGCGGCACGTCCCATGTGAGGGTGCCGTCCGGGCCGAGTTTTCCGGTGAGTGAGATCACTTGCTCGCGCGGAATGACCAGCCGCTGGTCCGCCTTGTAGGCCATTTTTTCCGGCGTGAGTGTGACATATCCGATCGCCTTGTATCCGTCCCATGCGATGGACCGCACATCGAAATGAGGGATCGCAGGACGCTTGTTTTTCGGATTGGCATTGGCATTCGCTGGCACGGCATAGACGGCGATGTCGCGGTAATCGGGAGTATCCTTCGCGGGTGGAATTTTGCCGGTCCAGGTGCGAGGCCCCTCAACCGTGACTTCACTGGCGTATAGCCGTTGGATGCCGTTTTCCGGTTTGATCCAAGGCCCGCCGCTGCCGAAATAGCCCGGACCCATATTGACCGAGATCTCGATGCCGAGGCGTTTCGCCTGAATGGTGACATGGCGGAAAATTTCCTGCCATTCCTTGGACAGAAAGAGCGCAGGCCCGACAGGAAGGTCCTTGATCGAGACATCGAGAATCACCGCGCCACCGATGCCCGCCCGCTTCATCGCCTCCAGATCCGCAGTGAGACCTTCTTTGGAGATATTTCCGTGCATCCACGTCCAATACACCCAGGGTCGGGCACTATCCGACGGAGTTGCAAATTCCCCCTCAAGTTGGCCGAGCGGAACCGGAGATGGAGGCGGATCGAATATCGGCCGGGGCGGTTCAGTGCCACCAAGAGCGGGGACAAGGAACACCGCTGCGATCAATCCGCGGAGGTGCCACCAGAGGACTGCATGGGTTACTGAAAATTTGGGTTTCATGACGATCAAGGCTGGCATGGTGAATGTTGCGGATTCCGGCGTGAAGTGTTGGAAAATTTCCGAGTGGTGCGAAGTCCGCTACGGAATGGGACATCTTTTGATTTCATGGGGCTGCTTGAATGCGCGGAGATGACTTGAATGGTGATTTTCAGTGAAAAATCCGGTTTCGGATGAGAGCCAAATCGAGGCCGGGTTTTCGTTAGATTGACGGCCCAGCTTCAGTGGGCTACTCCTGCCTTGCAATGATCCACAGGAATTTGAAGATTCTCGCTTTCGCCCTTGTCTGTGCCTCTTCCGCGCAAGCCCAGATTGCGACGTCGCTCAAGCTCGCCAAAAAACAGCATCTTGCAGGGGAACCGGTGATCGCGGTGGTCACGATCACCAACCACGCCGGGCGTGAGTTGCTTTTCCATAGCGACGGCCGCTTTCAGTGGCTCAATTTCATCGTCAAATCCTCGAATGGCACAGCCGTGAATCCCAAAGGAAAACGGTTGTTTGGCCCCATGAAGATCGCAGCCGGCCAGACACTCGCCCGCGAGGTGGATCTGGGACAACACTTCCAACTCGCCGACCCGGGCAATTTTTCCGTAAGCGCAGTGATCAGCCCGCCGGGGGAAAAATTTGAAGGATCTGCGACCAACCGGGTGTTTTTCAATCAGAGCCCGGGTCGTGCGTATTGGTCCCAAAAGGTCGGAGTTCCCGGATCGAGCAAGGTGCGTGAATTCCGCTTCCTGAACTTTGCGGGCGATTCGAAATCGCAGATTTACGCCCAGGTGTTGGATTCGAATACCGGCCAGCAGGTCCGGACCTTCGTCATTGGCGATGTATTGATGCTGAGAAAACCCCTCGCCACGGTGGATCGCCAGCAGCGCGCCCACGTGATGTTTCTCACCACTCCGACCATGTGGGCGCATTGCGTGATCGACACCGATGGCAACATGGTGAGCCGCCAGTTCCACGAACGAGGGGCACAGGGTGATCCGCAGCTCCTGACTTTCGGGGATGGCA
>JALOTR010000093.1 GCA_025457805.1 Akkermansiaceae bacterium
CCGCCGTGCGGGGGAAAGCTCGGCTTCCATCAAAAGTAGGATTTCACCGAGGTTTTGCGGCGTGTTGATCGATTGATACCACCAGTTCGTGCTTTGCGGATCGCGGGTGATCCATGCGTCGTAGGCGCGGAAGATATCATCGCGCAAAGTGGTATTTCCCTGAAGCGATCCCCACGCATAGACCTTGGCCATGCTGCGGATGCGTTCGAGGTGGGTTCTTGGCGGCCAGTTCGTCTGGGCGGTGCTGGCGTAGTTGATATCCGGCCAAGTGCCGTCCGCCTGCAAGCTTGCCTGATGTTCGGCGATGGTGGTGGTGGACGCGAGGCCGGTGGACAATGACTGGCGGATGCGGGATTTCACCAAATCCATTTCCGCGGTCTGGGCGCTCAGATGTGAAACCATGACTGCCCACGCCACGCAAGAAGCGGCGATCCACGCTTTCGCGCTCGGAAAATGGGCAGACAGGGGCATAAAGGCAGCGGAACCATGCCCACAATCGTGTTTTTGACAATGCGCAAGATGCGCTCAGCCATCGGCAGCGCGTCCCTTGCGGGCGAGCCAGATCGGGAGAAAGCGCGGTTTCTTGGCTCCCGGCGCGGCGGGAACGGTGAATTCCGCGACCTCGAAGCCGGAGCGTTGGAGATTGCGCGTGAGGCTGGGGGCGTAGCGCGAACCGGCGATGGCCAGCAGCCCGCCGGCTTGCAGGGCTTCAAACGCGGCGCTCAGCCAGCGGCGGTCATCCACCCAAGGGCGATTGCGCGGGCCGGTGGGTGAGGCATCGAGGTGAAGCAGGATGGCATGCAACATCCCGGCATGGCGGGTGAGAGCGGGCGGGCTGCAATCGTTTTCCAAAACCACGCGATCGTCGCTGAGAAGCGGGCTCTCCGGCAGATGGGCGCGGTGCCACTCGGGAATGGCGGCGAGCGGCTCGGCAACGATGAAGGCGCCGCGTTTTTGTTTCAACTCCGCACAAACCGAAGCAAGCGTGTGGCCAAGGCCGAGGCCGACGAGGAAGATCTTGGGCTGGCGGGCGGGACGGAATGGGGCGCAGGCGAGCCGGGCGAGTTCCTCTTCTGCCGCGCGGGTGGCGGGTCCGCAGATTTGCTGGCCATGGATGAGCAGGGACTTGCGGCCATCGTGCTCTTGGAAAGTGAGGACGCCGCCATCCGGGAGCGTGGTTTCGGCGAGGGTGATTCTTGGTTTCATGGGCAGATGGAAGCTTGGTGCTTGCGCGGCAGGCGGGGGTTTATTAAAGAAAAACGATCATGTCCACAGAACCCGATCAAAACTCGTCCGATCCCCAAGCCAATCCTGCTCCCGCTCCTGCACCGCTCCAACCCGGTGGGCAGATTCCCGGCGCGGAGAAGAAACTGGTTTCCGGCATTCTGGCCATCCTTCTGGGCTCGCTGGGCATTCACAAATTCTATCTGGGTTATCAAACCGAAGGCATCGTGATGCTGGTGATCGGTGTGGGTGGCTGGTTGCTCTGCGGAATCCCGACGATGGTCGTCGGGGTCATCGGAATCGTCGAGGGGGTGTTGTATCTCACCAAGTCGGATCAGGAATTTGTTTCCACCTATGTGACCGGGCGCAAGGGCTGGTTCTGAATCCGTGGGACGGAGTAGTCGTTATTCCAAGGTATGTGCCGCATTCGCTTGGGAGCTGTCTGCTTGTGATGAACTATCGGAATCTTTGGGATGATGGGCTCTTCATGGTGCGGACTCCTGGAAAACATGCACAAAAAACCCCGGCCATGACTGGCCGGGGTTATGATTACAGATGGTGTCGAGGTAGGGAGAATATCTCCTTGCGATCAGAGCGAGCTCTTGAGGACGGAAGAGGGCTTGAAGCCGACCGACTTGGAGGCGGCGATCTTCATGGACTCTCCGGTCTTCGGATTGCGGCCGGTACGGGCGGCGCGTTTCTTCACCTCGAAGGTGCCGAAACCGATGATTTGGACTTTCTTGTCCTTTTTCACGCCTTTGGCGATGGAGGAAAGGACGGCTTCGAGGGCTTCGTCGGCGGCGCGTTTGGTGGCGTCTTTTCCGAGAGCGGCTTGGATGGCTTCAATGAGTTCAGCTTTATTCATGGCAGCGGGAGTTTGTGCGGGTGCGGTATGGGGTTGGCAAGAGAAAAGCCCTTGAAATACGGGGGAAAATTTCCGATTGGCGGCTTGACTTGAAGGTTGGGCAGGTGTTTGAGGCGGAAAATTTCAGGTCTCGGGACTATCGGATGGGAATCGGATATTGTTGTTAATTGTTGTTAGATCAACTTGCGGACGGGCAGGGTTGACGGTCGGGCGGCTGCGTGCGAGAAGCGGATTGTTGGAAAAACACGAGACGGTATGCTGGCTGGAAAGAGGGGTGGCGGCGGTGCTTGCTGCGGCTCATGCGATGCCTGTGCGCGAGGAACTTGGCAGGGAGTTGCAGTGTGTGGAGGCGGCGCAGGCGAGGGGATATTTCCTGCCGGATGAGGAGGAGCTGGTGCGGCTACGATACTCGCAGTACTTGGGGCTGAGGGCGGCTTTGGGCGAGACGCTGGCGATGCTGGCGGAGCGATCCGGTTGGCATGATGCCGAATGGAAGGGACGGCTGCCGTATTTCACCGCGGCCTTTGCGGCGGCGTGTGTGTTGATGCGGGTGGATCGTTTCCTGGTGGAGTTGGCGGCGGAGCGGCCGGTGGTCTGGAAGAAGCTGGATGAGGCGGATCCACGCGCGGGAGTGCCGAGGAAGAGTTTCACGGAAATCTACAAGGCGGTATCCGCGCCGGTGAATCTGCGGCGTTTTCTCAGTGCGGCGGATTTCTATCAGGAAAACCGCGAGGGCGTCTTCGCGCTCGGCACGGTTCCGGTACTGGCCCCGGTGGTGGAGTTGCTGCGCAGTGAGGAGGCACGGATCGAGCGGCGGCGGCGGGATGCGGTGAAACGCCTGGTGGCTTATCGGTGGTTTTCGTTTTTGAGGAGGAATCGGTCGGCCTGGAAAAAGGTGATGTTCGGGCTGTTTGAAGTATCCGGCAGGGCGGTGGCGGAGCTGCGCCAACCGGGGGTGAAGCCGCGCGGTGCGCCCAAGCGGGTGACGGCGGATTTGTTGGAGGGCGTGCTCGCGCAGGTAAGGCCGGGCGATGTGTTCGTGACCCGGCACGACGATGCGCTGAGCAATTTGTTTCTCCCAGGCTTTTGGCCGCATGCGGCGCTTTTCCTCGGATCCCATGAAGCGCTGGGGGCTCTCGGCGTGGATCACCCGAAGCTCACAGCGGGCGGGTGCTGGTTTCTCGAATCCAAAAAAGACGGCGTGCGGGTGCGGCCTGCGGCAGAAACCTTGGCCGTGGATGCATTTCTCGTGATGCGGCCGCCGCTGGATGGCCCCGTCCTTGGCGAGGGCCTGCGGCGGGCTCTCGGGCATGAGGGCAAGGGTTATGATTTCCTGTTTGATTTCCGGACGGCGGACCGGTTGGTGTGTACGGAAGTGGTTTACCGGGGTTTCCATGCGTGTGGTCCCGTGCGCTTCGAACTCCGCGATGTCGGCGGGCGGCTCTGCCTGCCGGCGGAGGAATTGCTGGATCAGGCGCTGGCCTGCGGATTCCGAATCATCGCCACCGGAGGCCTGGAGGAAAGGGGGCTGGTGACGGGCCATGAGGCGGAGGCGGCATTCCGCAGGACTCGGATGGCGTGACAGGAATGCTTCCGACCACTGACCGGCTGGAACTTATGAAAGCGCCCCGTGAAAACGGGAGAAGAATGCAAGTATTTTTAAAGTAAAAACTTGCCCTGCCATGCAAGCCTCCTTAAAGACGCCGCGCCCGTCCGAAACCGAGCAACCAAAAATGCGGATTCTTCCCACCACTCTCGCCCTTTGGCTCATAGGAGCCCTCCCTGCCCTTCATGCTGCCGGGGATGGTCCACCGAAGCTGCCATTCAACGCGCCGATCGTAGTGGATTTGGGTTTTTTCAAGATCACCAACTCGATGGTGGCGATGTGGATCATCGCAGCCATCGTGATCCTCGTGGCCCAGCTTGCCACCCGCCGGATCAGCCTGGTGCCCACCGGTTTGCAGAATCTTTTCGAAACGATCGTGGAAGGCCTCCAAGGCTTCCTCGCCACCATCATGGGGGAAAAACTGGCGCGTGAGACGTTCTGGTTTTTCGGCTCCATCTTCATTTTCATTATCAGTGCGAACTGGATGGGGCTTTTTCCCGGCATCGGCACTGTGGGCCACTACATGGTGGACGCGGCAGGCAACAAGGGTGAGTTCATCCCCTGGCTCCGCGGCGCGAATGCGGACCTCAACACCACGCTCGGTCTCGCGCTCGTGTTCTTCGGCATGTGGATCTACTGGTCCGTCAAGGCAAACGGCCCCGGCGGATTCCTTTCGCACATTTTCATCTACCACGGCGAGGGCAAGGGCTTCATCAAGGCCATGCTGGTGGCGATTTTCTTCCTCGTGGGTTTCCTTGAGGTGGTATCGATCATGATCCGCCCGCTGACCCTCACCTTCCGTCTTTACGGAAACATCTACGCCGGTGAAAGCCTGCTCGAACTCATGCTTTACATGGGTGGCAAGTGGCTCGGCTGGCTGGCGGCATTGCCATTCTATTTCCTCGAGCTGATGGTCGGTGCGATCCAGGCTCTTGTTTTCACTCTTCTCACGGCAGTCTTCACCTCCCTCATGTGCACTCACGAGGAAGAGGGCGAGCACAGCCACTGACCCATTTTGGATCCCGGACCATGGCAAAGACTGTGGGGGGCTCCAAATCGTTACCAAATACCAACCAACACATCCTGCTAAAATGACTGGAAACATCGCCATCGCCGGTGCCGCTCTCGGTGCCACTGTCGCCCTCGGTCTCATCGGCCTCAAAGCCTGCGAAGCCGTCGGCCGCAATCCGGGTGCATCGGGCAAAGTGCTCGTGCAATCCCTTCTGATTTCCGCTCTTGCGGAAGGTGCCCTCATCATCACCATCCTCCTCGGCAGGTAATCCTTGCCAGAGCCCGGGGAAGTCGGCATTCCCTTCTTTCCCGGGCATCCTTCCTTTTCCGTCCAACTTTAAGCGCAACTCTTTCAGACTCACACCAACATGGAACTGATCTCCTTCCTCGCAGAGACCGGTAGCGTCACCGCCGAACTCGCCGCAGTGGGTGAAAACCTCAAGAAACAATTCGGCCTGCACGGTCAATTGCTCTTCTCCCAGGTCATCGGCTTCCTGGTGTTTGCTTTCCTCCTCAAGAAATTCGCCTTCGGCCCCATCCAGCAAATGCTCGATCAGCGCAAGATGCGCATCGCCGAGGGTGAGGAAAAACTGAAGCGCATCGAAAAGCAGCTCGCCGAGTCCGAGAAGACCACCGCTGCCGCCATCGCCAAGGCCAACGACGAAGCCGTCCGCCTCATCAACGAGGCCAAGGAAGGTGCCCACGCCTTCAGCGAGCAAAAAGCCCAAGAGGCCATCGCCCAGGCACAGAACATCCTCGCCAAGGCCGAGGCTGCTGCCAAGGCAGACCGCGACCGCCTCACCAGCGAGCTCAAGCGCGAATTCGGCCGCCTCGTCGCCGCCACCACCGCCCAAGTCACCGGCAAGGTCCTCACCAGCGACGACCAACAGCGCATCAACGAAGAGACGCTCGCCAAAGTGGAAGCCTGATTTCGTTTCACTCCCCATTTCACCCGACTCATGAAAATCTCCAAAACCGCCGCCGCCTCCGCCCGCCGCCTGTTCGGGCTTTGCCAAACGGATGGGCGCTTGGATGAAAACAAGCTGCGCACGGTGATCGCCCGTCTGGTGGAAGCCAAGCCCCGCGACTACGCCGGCATCCTTGGAGCTCTCCAGCGTCTCACCCGCCTCGACCTCGAGCGCCGCAAGGTGACCGTGGAAAGCGCGGTGGAGCTCGATGAAGCCAGCCGCCAGCGCGTCGTCGCCGGTCTCGCCAGCCAGTATGGCACGGACCTCGCCGTCCAATATCAAATCAACCCCTCTCTCCTCGGCGGTCTCCGCATCCGCGTCGGAAACGATGTTTTCGACGGCTCCGTCCAAGGCCGCCTCACCCGCCTCGCCAGCGCATTCTGATCCTCTGATTTTCCAGCTGAATACCGAACACTGACCACCAGCCACCTTTCCCCATGAGCAGCATCCTTCAGGAACTCGAACAACAAATCGCCGGAATCACTTCGTCCGTCGAAAAATCCAATGTCGGCACTGTCCGCCAAGTCGGTGACGGCGTGGCCAAGGTCGAAGGTCTCTCCGACGTCATGCTCAACGAAATGATCGATTTCGGCAATGGCGTGACCGGCATGGCGCTCAACCTTGAGGAAAGCGAAGTCGGTGTCGTGCTCCTCGGTGACTACGCCGCCGTGACCGAAGGTGCCCAGTGCAAAACCACCGGAAAACTGCTCTCCGTCCCCGTTGGCGAGGCCGTCCTCGGTCGCGTGGTCAACGCTCTCGGACAACCCATCGATGGCAAGGGCGAGATCGTCGCCGCTGCAAACTATCCGATGGAAAAAATCGCCCCCGGCATCATCAAGCGGAAGTCCGTTTCCGTCCCCGTGCAGACCGGCATCATGTCGATCGACGCGATGATCCCCGTCGGCCGCGGCCAGCGCGAGTTGATCATCGGCGACCGCGCCACCGGCAAGACCACCATCGCGGTCGATACCATCATTTCCCAGGCCCAGCAAAACAAGGCCGCCGAGCAAGGCAAGCTGCAGAACCACAAGCCGCTGTATTGTATCTACGTCGCCATCGGCCAGAAGCTCTCCAACGTCGCCCGGATCAACAAGATCCTCGAAGACGCCGGAGCCATGGAATACACCACCATCGTTTCCGCCTCCGCTTCCGATGCGGCCGCCATGCAATACCTCGCTCCCTATGCCGGTTGCGCGATTGCCGAATACTTCATGGATCAGGGCAAGGACTGCCTCATCGTATTCGATGACCTCTCCAAGCACGCTGTCGCCTACCGTCAGGTCTCGCTCATTCTCCGCCGCCCCTCCGGCCGTGAAGCGTATCCGGGTGACGTGTTCTACCTTCACAGCCGCTTGCTTGAGCGCTCCGCCCGCCTTTCGGAAAATGCCGGTGGCGGTTCGCTCACCGCGCTGCCGATCATCGAGACCCAGGCTGGCGACGTTTCCGCCTACATCCCGACCAACGTGATCTCCATCACCGACGGTCAGATCTATCTGGAAACCGACCTTTTCTACCAAGGCATCCGTCCCGCCATCTCGGTGGGTCTCTCGGTGTCCCGCGTGGGTTCCGCTTGCCAAACCAAGACGATCAAATCCGTCGCCGGCACCACCAAGCTCGACCTCGCCCAGTATCGCGAACTCCAGGCCTTCGCCCAGTTCGGCTCCGACCTCGACGCCTCCACCAAGAAGAAACTCGACCGCGGTGCCCGCATCGTCGAGCTCTTCAAGCAAAACCAATACAGCCCGCTCGGCATGGAGATGGAGTCTGTCTATCTCTTCGCGATGCAAAACGGCTACTTCGACGATGTCGCCGTTTCCGACGTCAAGCGCTTCCAAGCCGCCCTCGGTGAATTCTTCAGCACCCGCAAATCCGAACTCCTCGACAAGATCCGCAACGAAAAGCCGGACCTCAAAAAGGACGCCGCCATGGTGGACGCCGTCAAACAAGGCATCGAGGACTTCAAGAAGAGCTGGAAATAATAAAAGGACATAAGTAATTAGAGATTCGATATTCGGCCGTTCCGCTCTTCGTCTTCTCCTAATTATCAAATATCCAATCCCCAATATCCCTTAACCAGCATGGCCAACCTCCGCGATATCCGCCGGCGCATCAAGTCCGTCAAAAACACCGCGCAAATCACCCGCGCGATGCAGCTCGTGGCTGCGGCCAAGATGAAGAAGGCACAGGACCAGGCGCTGGCTGGCCGTGAATACGCCGCCCACCTCACCCAGGTCCTCTTCGATATCCGCAAGAACTTCAGCGAGGAATCCCACCCGCTGCTGGAAAACCGCGAGGGCAAGCGCGAGCTCGTCCTGGTGATCTCCACCGACAAGGGCCTTTGCGGACCGCTCAATACCAACCTCGCCAAGATCATCCGCGCGGAAGTTTCTCCGGATGCCCACTTCGTCACCGTCGGCCGCAAGCTGC
>JALOTR010000094.1 GCA_025457805.1 Akkermansiaceae bacterium
TGACGCTGCCGGTTGTCGCGACATAGTCCGCACCGGCCTTGGCCTTGCCGTCTTCGGTGGTGTAGTTGACCGTCACCGAGCCGGTGAGGGCGATGTTGCGGGAGATCACCACATTCACCGTGCCGGCGTCTTCGTTCACATTCACACCCGACAATTTGCAAACCACGCGAGGTGGCGCGGAAACGGTAAGAACGGAGCCGGCACCCATCCGAATCACTCCTTTGAGGGGGCCCTTAGCGGTCGCGAATTGGACTTGTTTGACTTCAAACAAAACCTTGCCGGTAGGTTGGACCTCACAACGAAGAATCGCGTTGAATGTGACAACCCCCAACTTGGCCACCCTGCGGGAGCCTTTGACTGGGACTTCGACGATCGAAGATTTGGACGGGGGGACTGGCGGCGGAGCAACTCCGACGAGTCCGGCACCGATGCCTTTGGAGAACGAGTTGAGGAGGGCAGCAAAACTGGTGCCTTTTCTGACGAAGGCAAGGTCCTCGGTTCCTTCGCAGGTTCCCTGAATGTTATAGGTATACTGGGGCGAAACGATTACCGAACCCACGCTGGTAGCGGAAAGGGAAACGCCGTTGCCGAAGCTCTTGGAGCCGAGCTTGGCAATGGCGTTTGGCGCGGCCGCCATTGCGGGAGCGATACTCAGAACAAGCGCGGCTGCAGTTGCGGAGAACAGGCGGAAAAAGCCCGCCGGATTGGAAGTTTGCATGGTATTGATGGGTGTGGATTCAAGGATGAGGGAACAGGACACGAATCACCCTGATTATCGGCATTTCATAACCATTCCTCGACGCCAACCTAGGCGGAATCCCTTTTCCGTCAATGAATTTCCCATTTCTTCCCGCCGCGATGGAAAATCCGCTTGCACGCTGCCTGAAAATCAAAGAAGCGTCCTCCCCGAGCCTCCCCATCCGGAGGCCGCTCCCATCTGTCGGGGCGTGGCGCAGTCTGGTAGCGCGCCTCGTTCGGGACGAGGAGGCCGTGGGTTCGAATCCCGCCGCCCCGACCAGTTGGTAAAAATTCACCCTATCGTGGGAGCGACTTGGAGCAACGAAGCCGCCCCACCCTACGCAAGGGGCGGCGGGATGAGAACCCAGCCGCGAGGCCGTGGGTTTGAACGCAGATTTCGCTCGCAGCGAAAAATCAAAGACACCGCGCAGCGCACACCGCTTGGCCGGAGGCAATCCCGCCGCCCCGACCAGTTGGTAAAAATTCACCCTATCGTGGGAGCGACTTGGAGCAACGAAGCCACCCCAGCCCACGCAAGGGGCGGCGGGATGAGAACCCAGCCGCGAGGCCTTGGGAGATGGGATTCAAATCCCGCACTTCAGCACATACCACTCGGCGTTCAAATTCCGGAGAGGCCCGCGGAGTTTTTCGATCTCATCCGCCGGCCCGTGAAACTCAAGCCGGGTGAGATCGCTGACCGTCAGCATCTCATCCAGCACCGCGCCGATATTGTCGAGGTGCTCATTCACCCCTTCCGCGCCCTCGTAGCCCTCACGGCAGAACACCATGTCGCCCAAGCTGCTGAATTCATAAAACAAACACTTCGCCTCACCGCGCGTATTCGAAACGAATTTCTCCAAAACCGCAGCCACTGCCGCTTCCTTGCCAGAGTGGATTTTGAAATACGGATGAATGGTGACGAGATTGGCGGGAAGTTTCATGAGGTTTGGCGGGAGGTGTCGTTGCTGTGATGGCGGGACAGTCGCCTATCCAAAGAGAGAAAACAACCCATCACTCCCATAGGATATGAACATTCCTGCCGACGGCCTTGGAAAGAGTTTCAAGTTCGTCGATTCGTGATGCCAGCGCGGCATCCTTGCGGCTCATGCCGGGCGGAATTTCGAGGATCAGCAACATCTGATTTCCGCCCTCTTCCGAGATGACCTTGTTCGACACCTGATCCTTCACCTCGGCATAGGGCACAAGTCTGTCCGATGCATAAAACTGTCCCCGTGCATCCATTCGGAATTGCAGATTGGGAGCGGCCTTGCGTTTGCTCTCGGCCGATAGTTCACGGAATGGTGTGTCTTGTGCGTCACTGATGATGGCTGCCGAACCATCCGGAAACCAGACTCCCCACTCGCTCTCAACCAAGTCGCAGGCACAATCATTGTAAGTGCTGGGGAACATCCGCGTGATGCGCTTGGGGATGGAGGGATTTCGGGAATTTCATGGGACCGGTCCCCAGCACGCCGCCTTCCATCGATCCGAAAAAATTTCCCGCGTAACAAGCGACGCGATTTGTGGTAGAGAAATTCAGTCCATGGCCGATCCCTCATTTTTCGCCACCACCCGCTGGACGCTGGTGCGTGATGCAGCGCGTGGCGGCGACACGCTGGCGGTCGAGGCCATGGGGGCGCTTGTCGGCACCTACTGGCAGCCGCTTTACCGCTACGCCCGTCGCAAGGGCAAATCGCCTGCGGACGCCGAGGACCTGGTGCAGGGTTTCCTCACCCATGTCATCGAGGCGCGGGCGCTGGACCGAACAGACGCGACGAAAGGCCGCTTCCGCGCGTTTCTCCTCTCCTCATTCCAGCACTGGATGATCAACGAGTGGAAACGCGAAACCCGCGCCAAACGCGGCGGCGGCGAAACCATCCTCTCGTTCGACTGGCAAAGCGCCGAAACCGGCCTGCACCTCGAACCCACCCACGATCACAGCCCGGACAAACTCTACGACCGCGAATGGGCGCTCGCCTTGTTAGGCAAAGTCCTCGCCGACCTCGAAGCCGCATGCCGCAACGAAGGTGGGGCCGAGCAGTTTGAAATCCTGAAACCCTGCCTCACCGCCGACTCCGCACGCATTCCCTACACGGAAATCGCTGCCACACTCAACACCAGCGAAGGCGCGGCACGCGTCGCTGTCCACCGCCTGCGCAAACGCTACCGCCATTTGCTCACCGATGAAATCTCGCGCACGCTTTCATCCCCTTCTGCCGTGGAGGAGGAAATGCAATCGCTCTTTGCTGTGCTGGCGGGCTAGTTCCTCTCACCCTCGGCTCGCCACTGCGATCAAATGCCGGAGTTCCCCGGTGACTTCCTCGGGATCATTCACCGTCGCCGCCACCTCGGTGCGGATCAATTCGCGGAAACGCGAGCGCAACCGGTGGATCGCCACCTTCACTGCGGTTTCGGACATGCCGAGCGTTCGAGCAGCTTCGGCCTGGGAACCATCCGCTCCGCCATCGAGCCAGGGTTTGAGTGTGGAAAAAACAAACTCCCGCCCGATTTGCTCTGCTTCCAACGTCGCCAGAGCCCGACCAATCAAGGCCAGTGCCCATTCTCGATCAAACGCCAGCGTGTCATCGAGCACCCCCGGCATCGGCAATCCGGGAAAGGTATCCGTTTCGCCAAGCATAGGCACATGCTCCGCGCCGCCGCCGCGTTTTTCGGCAAGTGCCGCATCGCGTTGTTTCGACAGAAAATGTTTCAATGCACCCAACAAGTAGCTGCGGAATCGGCCGCGTTGTGGATCGGGTGTGCCCACGCCGGATTCCAACACGCTCTCGAAAAACGCATGTGCCATTTCCCGCGCCGCATCCTCGTTTCGTCCGTCAAGCCGGAGAAAAGCAACCACCGGTCCATAGTATGCCTCGCAGAGATCGGATAGAGCCAGCTTCGCCGCCTCACCCTCGCCGCAGGCGCGGAGGACGAGTGTCCAGCGGGTGGGGTGGAAGGTGGAGCCGGGCATGGGTCTTGTTCAAGGTTTGAATCCCACCCCATTGAGCTTCCACTCATTGTCTTCCAGAATCATGGGAAATGTGAACCGTCGCTTGCTCCCGTCACTCGCCTCCACCACCACCTCGGCGCTGGTATCGTCCAAATTGGTTGCGCTGATGAGGGTGCATTTCCCAAAGTCTCCGAAGTCTTCCAAACCATGACCATGCTCATTCAAGGAGGCACTGAAGGATTTCGAAAACCCATTTTGAAACACTCGTGAATTTCGTTCTCGCGCGGCCTTGAGAATCGCATCCATGGCTTCTGAGGGAGTATTGCGCGATTGTGAATCCTTGGATCTGATAGTCGGCAGCAAGTCCACATTTTGCTTGGATTGCATTTGGATCGATGAGGTTTGAGAGCGCATTTTCTGCTTCTCCTCCGTCATAGGCTGCGTCATGGATGTCGCAGGTCGTCCATACTTGTGGACTTTCACAGTTAGTTTGGCACCGTTGGTGAAAACCGCATCTTTACTTTTGTGGTTGTCATCCAAAGTGATACTCAATTTCTCCCAGGTCAGCCGGTCTCTCGAAACGCTCGCTAAAGATCTCACGCTATTGCCTGATATATGCTCGACTTGAACCCGAACCCACAACTCCGAATGATCCATCATGCGTATGGATAGTCCGGATTCGGGCTCCCAGGAGTTTGTGGTTCTCAAAGGAACTTCAATGGAAGCACCGGGGGAATTTGCATCGGGATGCGAGAAATCAAATTGGACGAAATCGGACTTCACTTCGACCTTTTGTTGGCCAAGCAATCGTCCGGATTGGTCCTCGCCGTACATACTGATGGTTCTTTTCATCGGCAAATACATCGCTAGACACGAGATGACCCCGATCGTGATCATGCCGACGATGAAAGCGGCGTTCCAAAGGCGGAGACCGCGTCGTCCTCCGATCTTGCGGACCAGAAAGCACAAGCCGACGTCAATCCCGAACAGTAGAGGGAAAAGCAGAAGTCCACTGACGCTTAGGAGGCCGCCGACGCTTTGAAACAAGAAGATCCGCGGCAGGGAATGCCGTGGCACGCCCATGTTGCGCAGGACCTCAGCGAAACCGGGGAGGACGACAAGAAAGATGGTGGCGAGCAGCGCAAAGAGGACGGCATGGGAGAGAATCGTGGGACCAAGAGAAGGCTTAGCTTGAACAGAAGAAGCGGCCGGCATTGCCGCAGCACACATGTCTGTCTTTACTTCGTTTGCACTTTGCTGGCGCAGTTCCCGCTCTTTCTCCAGCGTTCGCATTACGATCTCGTCGATGCGCGCGTTCACCGTCGCTCGTTGACTAGGGAGGGGAAATCGTCCTAACGGCAACTCGCCGGTGAGCATTTCGTAAATCACCACACCGAGGCTGTAGATGTCCGCGCGATGGTCCACGCTGTGGGGTTTCTCATACTGCTCCGGGGCCATGTAGGCGGCGCTTCCTAACAATCCTCCGGTGCGGGTGAGGGTGAAATTTCTATCTGGATCACCGAGGATGCGGGCAATGCCGAAGTCCGCGATCTTCACACGGCCGTCTTTATCTAACAATATATTCTCCGGCTTGATGTCACGGTGCCACACGCCCTGGGCGTGTGCACTTTGCAGCGCATCGCAGATGGCAGGGACAATGGCGAGCGCCTGCTCCGGCGAAAAACGTCCGGCGCTCATTGCCTGCCGCAGGTTCACGCCATCGACGAACTCCATCATCAGATAGAAATAGCCGCCGCTCTCGCCGTGTTCATAGATGGTGACGATGTTCGGGTGTTGGAGTTTGCCGAGCACGCGGGCTTCACGGGCGAAACGCTCCTCGAAGGCCGGATCGTTGCGCAGCGCGGGCGAGAGGATTTTCAATGCCACCATGCGGTCCAACTCCGCTTGGCGCGCCTGATAGACGTAACCCATGCCGCCGGAGCCAATCAGGCGGACGATTTCCAGTTTGGGAAACGCGGCGGCCACTTCTTCGAGCGATGGTGCGGCGGAGGAATCGGCTGCTGCTTCGTCCGCATCCCGCAAGACGCAGGCCGGGCAGAGCCCGCCGGGCGCGTGTTCCGGAATGGCAGAGCGACAATGGGGGCAGGTTTTTGCGTTCACACAGGTTCCTGACAGATGCTGAGGCCGAGGTTACAGGGAAAATCACAACTGGCGAGCGTGGCGGTCGAGCGATTGGGAGGAGACCTCCCATCTCATTATGCCACCGGCAGGTTGGCAAATCCGGAAAATCTCTGTAACACTCCGCTCACAACGTTTTTGAGGAAGGAGAACCCCACCGCCATGACCGATTCCCCTTCCCTCTGCCCCGACTGCGCCGCGCCACTACCGCAGGAGTCCCCGCAGGCGCTTTGTCCGGCTTGCCTGATGCGCCAGGCGCTTGCGTCGCGCACCATCGTCGATGGAGATCCGCCCGCTTCCGCGTCAGCGCCGCTCACGCCGGAAGAACTCGGCGAAAAATTTCCCGGCTACGAAATCCTCGAATGCCTCGGCCGGGGCGGCATGGGCGTGGTTTACAAAGCCCGCCAGAAGTCACTCAACCGCATCGTCGCCATCAAGATCCTCGCGCCGGAACGTGGCAACGAATCCCGCTTTGCCGAGCGCTTCGCCCGTGAGGCCGAATTCCTCGCCAAGCTCAACCACCCGCACATCGTCACCATCCACGACTTCGGCGTCACCGACTCTCAACCCTCAACTCCCGACTCTCAACCTCTCTACTATCTCGTCATGGAATTTGTCGATGGCGTGAATCTCCGCGACCTGATCCGCGACGGCAAACTCGAAGCCAAGCAAGCCCTCGCCATCGTCCCGCCGATCTGCGATGCCCTGCAATACGCGCATGACAATGGCATCGTCCACCGCGACATCAAGCCGGAGAATCTTTTGTTAGATAAGGACGGACGGATCAAAATCGCCGACTTCGGCATTGCATCGCTGATGGGTGAGGCAGGCGAGATTGCTGGAACGCCCCCTTACATGGCTCCGGAGCAGACAGATGGAAACATCGATCACCGCGCAGACATTTATGCCCTTGGAGTGGTGCTTTATGAAATGCTCACCGGCGAGCGACCGGACAAAGAACTCATCGCACCATCACGAAAAGTGCAGATCGATGTGCGCTTGGACGAAGTGGTTCTGCGCGCCATGGAGCGGAAACCAGAGCTGCGTTTCCAACAAGCCACGGCGTTGAAGACGAACTTGGAAATCATCGCAAATCAGGATGCCTCCGAGCGGTCTGCCCCCAAGATGACATCGCATCCGGTGCCGCTGGCGTGGATGGGCTACGAATATCGATCCAGCAGGACTCTGTTAGGACTTCCCTTGCTGCATGTGGCCAATGGTTTGGACCCGCTTACCGGCCAGCCGCGCCATGCGCGTGGCATCGTCGCGATCGGCGGTGTGGCCACCGGTTGGCTGGCGATGGGTGGCAGGGCTTATGGGGTGTTCGCTTTCGGCGGTATTGCGGTCGGAGTTTTTTCCTTGGGGGGTGTCGCCATCGGCATGGTTTCCGTTGGCGGATTGACCCTGGCACTGGTGATGGCATTGGGGGGCATGGCAATCGCACCTTTTGCACTGGGAGGCATGGCGATCGGTTATCTCGCGATGGGTGGACAGGCGATTGGAGTGCATGTGGTGGATGGCCGCAACCCGGACGTAGCCTGGCTTCATCAATCCTATCGTGCCTATCAGGCCTGGTTGTTCGGGGTGCTTGGTTCGATCTGGATGTTTTTGTTAGGTTGTTCCGCCTGCATCAGCGCCTGGGCGAAATCGCGCGCGCTTGGCAAGAGAGCTCTGTCTGACGCATCCGAGAAAAAACCCGGGCTTCGCGGTGAATGGGCGCTCGGCCTCTTCATCGGCGCGATTGCAGGTGTTCCCATGTTTCTGGGTTTCATGGGCGCACAAGAAGCGATGGTCATCTGCGGCTTGGCGTTGTTGTTATCATTTGTGTTGGGGGTGATGAGTTGGCGCTCCCCGTCGGGCAAGTTTGCTGCGCTGGCATCAGGCTTGGGGCTTTTGCTTTTGGTGGCCTTTACTTTCAAATTCCTCGCCCCTCTCCCTCCGCAGGCTGAAAACGCGCCGGGAACCTCAAGCCGCATCGATCCCAATCCGCCCGACTTCGGCCCGGTGATGGAGCGTGTGGTGACTTACGGCGAGTCGCTGATGTTGAAAACTGGAACAACGGTGCATGAAACGCCCGGGCAGTTTGGTGTTTCCGAGCCGGACCAAAACAGCAATGAACCCAAGTTGTTCCTCCGGCCATCACGTGTTCCCGGGATCAAGTGGATGTTATGGTCTCGGAATCTCGAACTGTTCCGCTTGTCCAAGGCGGACTGGAGCAAGCTGTCAGTCCCCGGGCTGGAGG
>JALOTR010000095.1 GCA_025457805.1 Akkermansiaceae bacterium
ACCTTGGGAAAAGGTCCGCCGTTTTTGAGAAATGAATGTTGATCGAAATCAGGCAGGTGCGTTGCCAGCGGCGTTGCGGATCTGGTCGAAGGTGCCTTCGATGAGTTGTTTCCCTTGATCGCCGAGGCTGTGATAGATGGTGGCCATGGTTTGGATGACGCTGGCGGCCGGACCGGCGAAGGTGAACTCGCAGTTTTTCACTTCGCATTGGTTGAGGGCGAAGGCGCCGTAGCCAAGCACGACGAAGCGGCAGTTGGTGAATTCACAGGCGTTGTATTCGTGGAAATCGAGGACGACTTCCTCGTTGGAGAACTTGTTGTTGCTGATTTTCATGAGGATCTGGGGATGGGTTGTGGTTTGCGGGTTTCTGTATTCGGACGAATGACGGGCTACAAAAAGCGCATTGTGGCGCGGCTTGCAACTTCATTGCGCGGCGAAATCACGGGAAATGCGGGCGGCCATCCTGCGGGCGGCTATCCAACTGGAACACTTGCCCGGACGTGTGCGGGAGTTCGAGGTGGGGAAAGCGGATGAAAGCGGCCACCTCGCGGCAGCTGTTGAAGCGACCCAGAACATGGTCCTGCAGGACCTGATCGCGCCGTTTCGGGGTGACAGCGGCGGTCATCCGGGTTTCGAGAAATCCGGGTAAAACGGCATTCACCCGGATGTTCGATGGGCCGTGGAGGCTCGCGAGGTCTGCGGTGAGCCCGATCAAGGCGGCCTTGGCGGCGGCGTAGGCGGCTTGTCCGGCCGGTGGGTGGATCGCGGAGTGGCTGGAAAGAAAAACCACGTGGCCTGCTCCGCGCCGGATCATGCCCGGCAGGACCGCGCGCGCGCAGTCGAGCGCTCCGCGGAAATTCACCTCCCAGGTTTCCTGCCATGCGGATTCTGTTAGTTTCGGCAAAAGATCATCGCGGGTGATGCCTGCCGCACACACGAGCAACTCAGGATTTGTGGCATCCATGAAATTTCTAACAGCCCGTGCATCCCTCACATTCATTGTCTCGTGTGACGGAGCATGGACCTTCCAGCCATCTGAACGCAGCAATTCCACAAGCGCCGCGCCGACGCTGCCACTGCCGCCGGTGATGGTGGCCTCATGGATGAAATCGCTCATTTCCGTGCGCAGGATGGGATTTCGCGATCTGACGGGCAAGCGCCAGGATTCAGGAAAGGGCGGATCATTTGCCAGCGTCGGGAATCGCGGCGGGCTGGGACTTGGTGAACTCCGTGAGCCTGCGTGACATCAGGCTGAGCGGTTCCTTCACGCCAACAAAGGCCGGATCATTTTCCCAAGTGCGGATGATTTCCAACACCTCGCGGTCATGCGCGGCAAGATCCGCACCGGCCGGGGTTGCCTCGCGGGTGAGGAGATTGTGTGAGACGAACTTGTTGTTGTTCGGAAAACTGGAGGCGAAGGCTTGGAGTTGGGTGGCTGTGCGCGATGGATCGAGAAGCCATTTTCTAACAATTTCCTGCTGGGCTGGATCGCGCAAATCCGCACGCGCAAACTGCTGGGCTGTCATCTCGGGTCGGTTTTGTTGCAGGGAAGCATCTGCGGCGAGTTGCTGGAGAAGTTCCGCCGGGTGACCTTGCACGAGTCGATCCAAGGTGAGAAATCCCGCGTGCGCCAAATCGCGGCGGTCCTTGCGTTGGATGAGAGATGAAAGCAGCGGCGCGCTTTCGATGGCATCGGTGTGAACGAGCACGTCGAAGGCATTGAGATATCCGATGGTAGGCTTGGCCTGCCACTCCGGATTGCGGATCAGTTCCTCGGTTTTTTGTCGGAGGAAATCCCGGTCTTCCTTGTCGGCATCGACTTTTGCAACATTGCGAAGCGCGAGTGCCCATTCATCCGCAGAGGTGGGCGAATCTAGCAGATTCCGGCTGATTTCCGCGGCCGCCGCAGGATCGATCGTATGGAGAGCATCGATAAGAAAGGTCCGGAAGCTCGGCCATTCGGTTAGATTTCCATCGCTCCCGATCTCAAATGAAAGTCCCGTTTCCTTGTCCATCCCGCTATCGAGAAACGAACGGATCCAACCCACAGCTTCATCCGCTGGCATCGCTGCAAGCGCGGAACGAAGATCGGACAAAGATTTGAGAGCGCCCGCCTTTTCCTTGCTGGCGCGGAAGTCCTTGAACACTGCCAGCACGGGATTGTCAGAGTCCTTTTTTGTCAAAACATCCTGGCGCGACGGCGTACCTTGCTCCTCATTTCCTGGGCGTTTCGTCATCCATGCCACCGACACAGCGATCAACGCGATGCCGGCGAGAACGATGCTATATTTGAAAATGCCTTTCATGCAGTGTGGTTGACGAAGTTATGCACGAAACTTGAGGAGGAATCGACAAGTTCTTTGGTTTGCAGAATTTCGGGCCGATTCGAACTAACAGATGGTTTCAATCCATCCGCATCGATGACCGATCAATCGGTGCCTGCCGGCTGCCCTGGGTGGCCATGGTTTCCTTCGATTTTCGCGGACACTTGCCTGGGGGGTGGCGTGTGTTTGGAGGGGGAATCGGGGAATATGGTTTTTCCTTGGGTGCGGGATCCTTTCCTTGGGGTGAGGGCTCAGGGTCTCGGGACAACGTGCAGGCACCGGGATTGGTTTTCGGTTTTCGGTTTCTTGATCTCCGGGCATTCGGTTGACTGCCTGATGTGGGAAGCTTGCGGAGAAATTTGATATTATTTTGAAATCGTTACGCGATCGCGTAGGGGGCGGGGGATTGACTTGGTTTGAAATTATTGATGATTTGGTTTTGGCCTTATTCCGATGAGCGCAAGCTTTTCGGGGGATTCCTTTCCATCGCATCCTGTCATGACATTTCGTCCCGTGCTTTCCCTTCTGATTGTGGCCGGTGCCGGCTTCCAGCCTTTGGTTGCCGCTCCGCAGCGTTTCAATCATGGCAACCCGACTGTTTATGAGCAGCTCATGTTGGAACTCGTCAACAAAGCCCGGGCGAATCCTGCAGCGGAGGCTGCGAGATTGGGGATTGGTCTGAATGACGGACTGGCGGCTGGCACGATTTCAACCACGCCCAAAGAGCCGCTTGCGTTTCAATCCCAGATCATCGCAGCGGGCCGGTTTCACAGCCAGTGGATGCTGGATCAGGATATTTTCAGTCACACGGGAGCGGGTGGCGGCGATGGTTTTTCCCGCATGACGGATGCCGGTTATCCATTTTCCAAACCTTATGCATGGGGCGAGAATATTGCCTGGGGTGGATGGACGGGTGCGCTGGATCCCTTGCCAATGACCTATGATCTCCACGACAGTTTGTTCCGCAGCAAGGACCACCGAACGAATATTTGCAGCACGGATTTTCGGCAATTGGGTATCGGTATTCTGGAAGGTTCGTTCCAAGGCTACAACGCGCTGATGGCCACGCAGAATTATGCGGCGAGCAGCGCTTACCCGAATCCGTGGCTGCTGGGCGTGGTTTACCGTGATACGGACGATGATGGGGCGTATGACGTGGGTGAGGGGCTTTCCGGAGTGACGGTGGCGCTTGCGGATGGGAGTTGGGATGCGGTGACTTCCGAGTCGGGTGGTTACGCCATGCCTTGTGCAGGTTCGGGGAGTTTGAATGTCACATTCACAGGCGCGGCCATTGGAGCACCGGTCACACGCAGCATTCATCGTGCAGGTTTGAATGTGAAACTGGATCTCATCCTGGCTCCCGCTGTGCCTGCCCTGCCTGAGATCGCGATTTTCCAACCGACCGGCTCCAGTCTCGCTGCGGGCGCTTCAAGCCGTAGCTTTGGCAGTACGGTGAGAGGTAGAATTGGAAGCACCCGGAGTTTCACAATCACCAATACCGGAACCGCGGCGCTGGGCTCCCTTTCGGTATCGATCGGTGGAAGACATTCCAAAGATTTCAAGATCATCCAGCCATCGGTGACTTCGCTTGCACCAGGCAAATCCACGACATTCCGGGTTACCTTCAGTCCCCGGCTCAAGGGCAAGCGGACCGCGATCCTGCGCGTCAACAGTTCGGATGCGGACGAAAATCCGTTCAAGATCACGGTCACTGGACAGGGTCTGGCTCCATGATTTCGCCATTCGCCAAGAACCCGGGAATGGCTTGGGAATAACATCGGAATGAGTGGTGAAACTGTTTGCCGGTTTCAAGGAAGCGGCGTGTTGTTGGGGTGGCGCGGGACTTCTTGCCCATGTTGTTCTCGCCGTGGAACCCTTGCAGTGGACGTGAGGAACACGGGTTTTTGCGGGTTGTTCACACCATGAAGAAGAAGATCTTATAAGGTCAAAAATATCCTATTCATCATAGAGCTTTCAAATGGGAAGGAAATGGTCTCGCTTTCCCTAACAAAAAAGTCCCTTGCGCCGGGAATGACACAAGGGACTTCATGGTTTGATTTGGGAAGGGGCCCCTGCGGGCTCACAGGAGCATCAGGGCGGGTTGCTCGATGAGCTTGCGGACCTCCGAGAGGAACTGGGCTGCCACGGCACCATCGACGACACGGTGGTCGCAAGAGAGGCCGAGGTTCATGCGCAGGCCGGGAACGATCTGGCCGTTCTTGACGACCGGTTTCTCGATGGCGGCTCCGACGGAAAGAATCGCTGCTTGAGGCGGATTGACGATGGCATCGAAGGACTCGATCCCCCAGGCTCCGAGGTTGGAAACGGTGATGGTGCCGCCGTCGAATTCATCCGGCTTGAGTTTCTTCTCCTTGGCGCGTGCGGCGAAGTCCTTGACCGCCTTGGAAATGGCGAGCAGCGACTTGGTTTCCGCTTCCTTGATGACCGGTGTGACGAGGCCATCCTCGACGGCGACCGCGACGGAGAGACCGACGTGGTTGAACTTCACGATGTGGTCGCCTGCAAAGGAGGCATTGATCGCTGGCACGGCTTGGGCGGCGTTGATCACGGCCTTGAGGATGAAATCGTTGACCGAGTATTTGTTGCCGTGGGTTTTCTCGGCTTGGTCGTTCACCTGCTTGCGGAGGGAAATCAGCGGGGCTGCATCCACTTCCACGTGCAGATAGAAGTGCGGGATGGTGGTTTTGGAAGTGAGCAGGCGCGAGGCGATGACCTTGCGCATGGTGCTGAGCTGGATGATTTCGTCACCGGCCTTGGCCACGGGGAGGATGGCGGGTGCGGCAGCGGCAGGTGCGGCGGCTGGCGTAGGACTTGCGGCGCGGGACTTGATGGAGGCAGCAAGCGCAGCAGCAGCGGCGGCTTCATTGGAGGCACCTGGTGCTTTCGCCGGAGAGCTTGATGCGGCTTCCACATCGCTGCGGGTGATGCGGCCGGCGGGTCCGCTGCCTGCGACGGTGGCGAGATTGACTCCGAGTTCGGCGGCGACTTTTTTGGCGAGCGGGGAAGCGAAGATGCGTTCGCCGCTATTCACTGCTGCGGGCGCGGCAGCGGCTGCTGCGGCTTGAACGGGAGCGGCGGCGGCTTGGGCTGGTGCGGGAGTAGCTGCGGCCGGTGCCGATGTTGCGGGTGCACCTGCGGAGTCTCCATTGAGAACGGCGAGAATGGCCCCGATGGGTGCTTTTTCTCCGGTCTGGATGAGGATTTCGGTGATCACTCCGTCATCGAATGCTTCCATTTCCATGGTCGCTTTGTCGGTCTCGATCTCGGCGAGCACGTCGCCGATTTCGACGGAATCGCCGACTTGTTTGTGCCATTTGACGAGGGTGCCCTCGGTCATGGTATCCGAGAGCTTGGGCATTTCGATGTTCACAGACATGGTGGGGTATGGGAAGTGCGGAGAGAATGGGAAATCACGGGGTGAATTCCAGTCTTTTTACGGGTGGATGTGGGAACGAGTGAACGAAAAAGCGCGGGGAGCTCGAGTCTCCTCCGCGCTTGGGAAATCAAGTGGTCGGCACGATCAAGGGGCGATCGGTTTCATGGTCGGGATGAGGCCGATGTTCGGGCTGCCGACGGAGCCTTGTGCACTGGACATCACGCGGAGGGACTCCGAGGTGGTGCCGCAGCAATCTTTCTTCGGGCAGTAGATGCGGACGCAGGAACCGCAGGGGATGCGGACCTTCTTGGTCACGGTCTTGTAACGTGGAACACGCTTTTCGACGGTTTGGACCATGCCGCCCTTGCCGCTGCCATTGTAAACTTCCTCGGTCACAGTGTCGTAGCCGCAGGTTTTGACCTGGCGGGTTTCGGTGCGATAGCCGGCTCCTTGGGAGATGCCTCCAAACATCGAGCAGCAGGATGAGAAGCCGAGGGAAAGAACGGCGAGTGACAGGAGAAGAACGAGGTTTTTCATGGTGAGTGGGTAGTTGATGGAGAGGTTTTCAGAACAGGCAGCAGCAGGAAGTGGAGGCCAGCGCGAAGATGGCAGTAGCCACGACAAGAAGCAAACGTGAAGTCATGTTCGGCATGCTAGAAGGGCGGTCTGACTTGGCAATCAAAAAGACGGTGAAATCCCGACCGTGGATTGCCAATCTTTTGCTGGTTTCAGCGCATGCCCAACACCTTCTCCACGATCCGGCGTGGATTCGGAAGTTGTTCATGCTCAATGTGTGGTGAGTAAATTGCCGGGGCGTCAATCGAGCAGACGCGCTTGATCGGTGCATCGAGGTAATCGAAGGCCTGCTCCTGGATGATCATCGCAACCATAGCGGAAACGCCGCCGAAGGGCTTGGATTCGTCCACCAGGACGACCCGATTGGTTTTCTTGACCGTCTTGAGGATGGCTTCCACGTCGAGCGGGCGGATCGAGCGGAGGTCGAGGACCTCGGCATTGATGCCGTGTTCGGCTTGGAGGGTTTCCGCTGCTGCCAGCGAGTGGATGACCGAGCGGCCGTGGGCGATGATGGAAACATCCGTGCCTTCTTTCTTCAGATCGGCCACTCCGAGGGGGATGACAAAATCACCGTCCGCAGGATCGGGAACCTCACCGGAGTTGCCGTAGAGCAGGGTGTTCTCCATGAAATAAACTGGATCGTTGTCGCGGATGGCGGCTTTGATCAGGCCCTTGGCATCGGCGGGTGTGGCAGGAGCACAAACCTTGAGACCCGGGAAAGCGGCGAACAGTCCTTCGGGAATGTGCGAGTGGGTGGCACCCACGCCGGTTCCGCCGTTGGCAGGGCCGCGCACCACGATGGGGCAGTGGCAGAGTCCGCCGGACATGTAACGCACGCAAGCTGCGTTGGACACGAGTTGGTCGAAGGCGACGGAATGGAAGGACCAGAACATCAATTCCATGACTGGCCGCACGCCGAGCATGGAGGCACCGATGCCCATGCCGATGAAGCCGGCTTCCGAGATCGGCGTATCGACCACGCGCTTGTCGCCCCATTTTTTCCAGAGGCCTTCGGTGACTTTGTAGGCTCCGTTGTATTGGGCGACTTCCTCGCCCATCAGGACGACGTTCGGATCGCGGGCGAGTTCCTCATCAAGGCCTTCGCGGAGGGCTTCACGGTAGGTGAGAATGCGTGACATGGTGTTCGATTAAAGAGCGGGAAAAATGTGGGAGGTGATGGGGAAATGCCGGATCAGTCGTTGAAGAAATGGCTGCCGATTTTCGAGGCGGGCGTGTTGTTGTCGGTTTCCCAATACACATCCGTGCTGATGTCTGCGATGGTCGGGACAGGGGACTCGTCGGCGAATTTGGCGGAGGCAGCGGCTTCCTCGGCAGCGGCTTTGCTGATGGCGTCGGCGGCTTCTTCGGTGAGGATGCCCTCGTTGACGAGCTTACGACGGAAAGCATTTATGGGATCAAAATTCTGTTTGTAATTTTCGATTTCCTCAGGGGTCCGATACTTCTTGTAGTTCGCATCTGATACACTGTGGCCGTAGTAGCGATAAGTATCGATTTCGAGCAGGGTGGGCTTGCTCTCGTTTTTCGCTCGGTCCATGGCGATCTGTGTTTTGGCGCGGACCTCGTAGATGTCGGATCCATCGATCACGTCCCAAGCCATGCCGTAGGCTTCTGCCCGTTGGGCGAGGCAGCCATTGAATGAGGAGGAACGTTCTTGGGAGGTGCCCATGGAATAACCGTTGTTCTCAATCACATAGATCACCGGAATGCTGAATAGCGCGGCGAGGTTGAGCGACTCATGGAAGGCA
>JALOTR010000096.1 GCA_025457805.1 Akkermansiaceae bacterium
ATCGGCTGGAAAAACGCGGCGGGATCCGCGATCACGAAGTTTCCTAAAAGGACCCCGATCCCCATCGCCGCGAAGATCCAGACCGTGAGATAACGGTCCATGAATGACATGTTTTTGGCAACGGCGTCGGACATGGGAAAGTTCAGTGAAATTCAGCAACAGCCACTCGGACCGCAGCAAGCCGCCTTGCCGCCCAGCGCAGGGATGCGCAGATCCGGCATCTGCAAACCACATAACTCCGGCGCAAGGCACTCGGTGTGTTTGTGCGCAAGCTTCAGCACCACCGCCTCATCGCTGAGTGCATGGCCTTCGATGGTGTATTGGGAAATCACGCGGTCCTCATATTCGATTTCCACCGGCACGGACTCGTCCGGCAGCAGGGTTCTGCCTCTTTCCAGAATACCAGCCATCTTGCCGGTCTCGATGCGATGATCGTAATCCTCCCCCACCCAGACTTGCAGTTGGCAGGTTGTGATGTCGCGGAGCTTGCCGCCACAATCGAGGAAAGTTTTGTTCACCCGTCCCACCTCGGTGACATGGAAGGAGAGCGGCACCTCGGATGCGTCCGGCAGGGTGATCCTGAAATGGCGGTCCGGATAGGTGGAGAGCAGGGACTTGAGTTCGGAAAGTTTCATGAGTTTGGGATTCTGGATGGGCTTGGTTGGACAATCGGCTTGCGCGCCTTCGCGAGCCTCACCGGGCCGGGACAGCAAGAGTCCTCCCGCCGTTCAAGACGCGCCTCGGCACGGTCAGCATCGGCGAGGTGGAGTTCGCTTGCAGGGAATTGTTTCAACACCGCCTTCAACAAGCCCAGATGATCGCGGTGAATCCGGAAATAGGTCCACTTCCCGCACGTCTCGCTCTCCAGCAAGCCCGCCTTGCGGATGATCTGCACATGGGAGGAAACCGAGGACTGCGGCATTTCCAGAATGTCCGCCAACTCGCACACGCACAAGGCACGCTCCGCCACCAAGCGGACAATCCGCCAACGCGTCTCATCCGCCATCGCCCGGAACCATGTAACGGCATTATTCATAACGAGGTTTATCGTCACGATAGATCGCGTCATGTCGAGAGGAAATTTTTTGGGCAGGGATGGACCTCCGGGCCGTCCGGCGCGTGGAAAGTGAATGATGATGCGAATGGAGAGACGTTCCGGCTTTCATTCGCTTTCACATTCTCACCTCACGCTCAGGACCGCTCGGAGAGACGGTCCCCGCCTTCGTTGGCATCGCAATTCCCGCTTTGCCATTTCGGCGATTGGCGCTAGGGTCCGCCCCTTTCCATGAGCACCGCCGACCTTTTCCAGCAACATGTTCTCCCCACCTACGGGCGTTTTCCGCTTGTTCCCGTGAGCGGAGCCGGCTGCCGATTGTGGGATGACGCGGGCAAAAGCTACCTCGATTTCTGCACCGGGATCGCCGTCTGTTCGCTCGGTCATTGCCATCCGCGCCTCGTGGAGGCCATCCGCGAGCAGGCAGGGAAATTGATCCATTGCTCCAATCTTTACCAAATCCCCTTGCAGGCGGAATTGGCGGAGGAAATCAACGTCCACCATGTCAAGATTCCCGGGAAACTCTTCTTTTCCAACTCCGGCGCGGAGGCCAACGATGGTTTGATCAAATCCGCTCGCCGCTTCGGCCACAAGCGCCCGCAACCGGATGGTTCGCCGCGCTATGAGGTGATTACTTTTTTGCAATCGTTCCACGGCCGGACGCTGGGCTCGATGTCCGCCACCGGCCAGGCGAAGATCCAGGAAGGATTCGATCCGCTGCTGCCGGGCTTCCGTTATCTGCCGTTCAACGACATCGCGGCGCTGGAAAACAGCATCCGCCCGGAAACCGCCGCCATCCTGCTGGAGCCGATCCAGGGTGAAGGCGGCGTGAATACGGCGACGCCGGAGTTTCTCCGGGCCGTGGCGGCTCTTTGCAAAAAGCATGATTTGCTGCTGTTCTTCGATGAAGTCCAGGCGGGCTTCGGCCGTTGTGGCGATTCGATGGCCTGGCGGATGATCGCGCCGGAGATCGAACCGGACGGCATTTCCTGGGCCAAAGGCATGGGCGGCGGTGTGCCGATCGGGTCTTTCTGGTTGAGCGACCGCGCCATCGATGAAAACGGCACCGCTTTTTCCTCGCTGATGGGACCGGGTTCGCATGGTTCGACGTATGGCGGAAATCCGCTGGTCTGCGCGGCCTCGCTGGCCGTGCTCAAGGAGATCCGCGAAAAGGAACTCGCCGAGCACGCCATCCTGATGGAAGTGCGCATCCAGCAGACCATCCTTTCGTGGAAGCTGCCCGTCGTCACCGAGATCCGCGGCCGCGGGCTTCTGTTAGGCGTGGGCTTGGACCCTGCCTTGATCCCGACGCCGGAAGGAAAAACCGCCGCACTCGTGGTGGTGAACCGGCTCATGGATCGCGGCCTGCTGCTGCCTCCCGCCGGCCCGCAAACGATCCGCCTTCTTCCACCCCTCAATGTCACCGAGGCCGAAATCGACGAAGCCCTCGCCATTCTCCATTCCGTGCTCACGGAATTTTCCCACCCACCCGCATGAAACACCTTCTTTCCATCGAACAACTCAGCGCCAAGGAAATCGAAACCCTGCTCGAATCCGCCGCCCATCTCAAACGCCAACGCGGCCGGGATGGCCGGAAGCTGGAAGGGCAGACCTGGGCCCTGATTTTCACCAAATCCTCTACCCGGACCCGCGTGTCCTTCGAAGTCGGCATCCGCGAACTCGGCGGTTTCCCGATGTTTTTGTCGAAAAACGACATCCAGCTCGGCCGTGGCGAACTCATCAAGGACACGGCCCGCGTCCTGGGTCGCATGGTGCATGGGGCCATCATCCGCACTTATGCGCAGAGTGATGTCGAGGAATTCGCCCAATACTCGGGCATCCCCACCATCAACGCCCTCACCGATGACGAACATCCCTGCCAGATTCTCGCGGACCTGCTCACCGTGCAGGAAAAACTCGGCGGCTGGGACGGCAAGAAAATCGCATTCATCGGCGATGGTTTCTCCAACATGACCCGCTCGTGGATGTGGGCCGCCAAGCGGCTCGGCTTCGAGCTGGCCATCGCCTCACCGCCCGCCTGCCAACCGCCCGCGGAGTTTCTAACAGCTCTCGATGCGCCCAACGTTTCCATCACCGCCGATCCGAAGGTCGCTGTGAGAGATGCGCATGTGATCAACACCGATGTCTGGCTTTCGATGGGACAGGAGGATCAGAAGGAAAAGGAACTCGAATTCGCCGGATTCGAAGTGAATTCCACCCTGCTCGCTGCTGCCGCACCCGGCCACATCGTGCTGCACTGCCTGCCCGCCTATCGCGGCAAGGAAATCAGCGAGGAAGTGCTGGAACTGCATGCCGACACGATTTTCCAGGAAGCCGAAAACCGCCTCCACGCCCAAAAAGCCATCCTCGTCGCCCTGGCTTGACGACCGACTCCCCCAACTCCCCGCATCCCGCCCTCGGCATCGATTATGGCGATGCACGGATCGGCATTGCGGCGACGGATGATTTCGGAATTCTCGCGCATCCGGTGGAAACCATCGATCGCGCAAAAACTGATCCGCTTCAACGCATCGCCGATTTGGCAAGGGCGCGCAAAATCCGGACTCTCGTAGTCGGCCTGCCCCTGCGCATGGACGGCAGCGAGGGGGATTCGGCCGCAAAGGTGCGCGAATTTGCCCGCCAACTTCGCGACCAGATCTCAGAAATTCCGATGATTTTCGTGGACGAATCCCTCACCACATCCAACGCCTCCGCCAAACTTCGCGAAGCAGGGAAAAACGCTCGCAAACAAAAAGCCCTCATCGATCAAGCCGCCGCCGTCGAGATCCTCAACGCCTGGATGGGCGATGGGTTATGATTGACCTTGTTTCCCGCAATTCACCGCAATCATCACGCGCCAACCTTGGGGCGCTTGCTTCCGGGGTGGAATTGTGGCCGGATGGTGCTTCCTTCCACGCAGCACGGAAATGACCGAATCGACCGCCAACGCCTCACCGCCCGCCCCCATTCCAGCAAATTGCCCGGAACTGGGACTGGAAGTGCCGGTAGCCGCCATCGATAAGGAACTCCGCAAGTTATGGGAACAGGACGAGGCCCGCACCAATGCCTCGCTCATGAACCTGGTGGTCTATTCGGAAAAACACGGTGCGCTGCTCGATAACTCCGCCATCATCCGCAACCTCACCCGCGAACACGCCTGCCGCGCCATCCTCGTGGAAATCGATCGCGACGAGGCCGTCCCCTCCATCCGCGCTTGGATCACCGCCCACTGCCATCTTGCCCACGGCCGGAAATCCGTCTGCTGCGAGCAGATATCCCTTTTTCTAACAGGAAAAGTCACCGGTCGATTCCGCAACACGGTTTTTGCCCATCTCAACTCGGACCTGCCCCTCGTTTTCTGGTGGCAGGGCGAGCTTTCGGACATCCTTTCCGAACGCCTCACCAGCGTGATCGACCGCCTGATCATTGATAGCTCCACTTGGGCCGATCCCGCCGCATCGTTCCGCCGCATCGAGGAAGCATCCCATATCAACAAAGACCTCATCCTGCAGGATCACGCATGGACCCGCACCTGGCAGTTCCGCATCGGCATCGCCAGCGTGTTCGATGACCCCGCCGCCCAACGTGTGCTGCCGGACATTGATCGCGTGGAAATCCGCCATCATCCCGCGCACCGCAACAGCGCACTGCAAATCCTCGCCTGGCTTGCAGTCCAAGCGCGGTGGAAGGATGAAAACACCAAGGAAGGTTTCGGTTTCGAGGCACCCAACGGCAAAAAAATCACCGTAACTCTCGAGGAAGATCCCGAGGGTCCGCCCATCTCATCATTGATTCTCCACAGCGACGACAAAGCCGCCAGCATCACCCAGCAAGCAGGCAGCGCCCATGTCCAACGCTGCATCCATGCGCCGGGATATGAAGTGTGCTCGCTCTCCCCGGTGGACCCCGTGCTTCCCGAAGAGTTGGTGGCACTGCAACTCGCCCGCGGCGGCAAGAACTCCTTGTTTCAGAAAATCCTCCCACGCTTCCGGGCCATGCTCGAACAGGGAAAATAATATCTCCGCCTCCGAATGCCTGCTCCGCTTCTTTACGAGTCCCACTGCCACACGCCCCTCTGTCATCACGCCATCGGCGAGCCGGATGAATATGCGGAAGTGGCACTGCGCCGCGGCTTCAAAGGCATTACCTTCACCTGCCACTGTCCACTGCCGGATGGTTTCTCCGCCCGGGTGCGCATGGCTCCGGAACAATTCGATGACTACGTGGCCATGATCCATGCCACCCGCGACCGCTTCGCCGGCAGGCTCGATGTGCGCCTCGGCATCGAGAGCGATTATTACCCCGGCGTGGAACCCTGGCTCGAAAAACTTCACGCCCGCGTGCCACTCAGCCACGTGCTGGGATCCATCCACTATCAGGTGTCGGATTACCGGAAATTATACTATACCGGCGATGTGAAGGCCTATCAGGAGTTATACTTCGATCACCTCGCCCGCTCCGCCGAGAGCGGCCTCTTCGATACCCTCGCCCATCCGGATCTGATCAAAAACGAATCCGTCGCGGATTGGGACTTCGAGCGCCTCCGCGAAACCATCGCGCGCGCCCTCGACCGCATCGCCGCCACCGGCGTCGCGATGGAACTCAACACCAGCGGCGTGCTGAAGTTATATCCGGAAATGAACCCCTCACCCGCCATGCTCGCCATGATGCACGAGCGCGGCATCCCCGTCGTCATCGGCGCCGACGCCCATGACCCGGAACGCGTGGGAGATGGATATGCAGAGGCATTGAAGTTGTTGGAAAAAACCGGCTACCGCGAAGTCAGTTATTTCATCGACCGCAAACGGCAGACTTTGGACATCCAAGATGCGCTAGAAAGTAGTCGAGGACTTTAGTCCCGACACCCTCCCGTCAAGGACTGAAGTCCGTGACTACGTTGCCCATTGTGGTCGAGGACTTCAGTCCCGACAAATTCACCCAGTCCCGTCACGGACTGAAGTCCGTGACTACGTTACCCATGCCGACAGTATAGCCCCTTGAAAGCCGTGCTTTCTTCGGGTTCTCCGCAATGTATCGGCGGAAATGCATAAGCTGTCTCTCACTCCTCACAATATGATCGAAGGCTTCCGCCTGCCAAAAGCTTCCGGAACTTCCGATCATCTGATGAATCAGCCTCGCACTTGCACCTTTCCATTGTTTGACAATGTGTCCGAGACTTTCGCTTTCGCCCGGTTCAACCAAAACATGGAAGTGATTCGGCATCACCACCCACGCATCGAGAAGATATCTTTTTCCATGTCCTTCAATCAGAAGATCGGCGAGCACCTTGCCGATTTCCGGTTTGGCAAGCCAACAGGCTCCTTGCCCTGCGTCGAGCAGATCATGAAACTTGGCTGTGAATTTCCGGTGAAACTCGTTGCGTTCTTCTTCCGGCAATTTTTCCAAGTCCTTGTCGGATTTTACTCCACGTTGAGACAACCATGCCTTGCGTTGGGTAACCCAGGTTTTCCTCACTGAAGCCGGAACGGAATCCGCCAATCGCGAAGTAATGAAATATGTCCGATCCCGTTGCTGCCAGTGAGGCAATCGGAGCCGATGCCGCTTCACCGGTTCGTTCGGATCATAAGGCGTGAATGCCATAACTCATGGCTAACAGATTAGACGGATGGGTCAAGTCGGCGAAATCGTAGTCGCGGACTTCAGTCCCGACAAATATCCCGTCACGGACTGAAGTCCATGACTACGTTTTGACTGCGCTCACACCATCGGCCGCACCGGCACGCCTTTGCTGGCGAAGTGTTGTTTCGCCTCGGCTACGGTGTGCATGCCGAAGTGGAAGATGCTTGCAGCCAGCACGGCATCCGCCTTGCCGCGGTCGAGCACGTCCACCATGTGATCGAGATTGCCCGCACCACCGCTGGCGATGACCGGAATGCCCACTGCGGAGGAAACCGCAGCGGTGAGTTCGATATCATATCCCGCCTGCGTGCCATCGGCATCCATGCTGGTGAGCAAAATCTCACCTGCGCCGCGCCGCCAGATTTCCTTGGCCCATTCCACCACATCCAGACCCACCGGCGTGCGGCCGCCGTGGGTGTAAACTCCCCATTTGCCGGGACCTTCGCGTTTGGCATCGATGGCCACCACGATGCACTGGCTGCCGAATGCTTTGGCGCCTTCATCGACGAGGCCTGGATTGGTGACGGCAGAAGTGTTGATGCCCACCTTGTCCGCACCCGCCAGCAGCATCTCACGCATGTTGTCCACACTGCGGATGCCACCGCCCACCGTGAGGGGGATGAAACAATGCTCCGCCGTCCGCCTCACCACATCGACCATCGTGTTGCGCTTGTCCGAGGAGGCGGTGATGTCGAGAAACACCAACTCATCCGCCTGCTGCGCGTTGTAAGCCATCGCCGCTTCCACGGGATCGCCGGCATCGATGAGATCCACGAAGTTGACGCCCTTGACCACACGGCCATCGGTCACATCAAGGCAGGGAATGATTCGTTTCGCGAGCACGGCGGAAGGCTTGTTTCGTTTGCAGCCACAAATCAAAACAAAACGCCCGGCTGCACGGGGCAGACGGGCGTTTTGGAGAAAATCGGAGTTTTTGAATCCCCGATCAGGAGCAAGCAACTCAGTCGAGCTTGGGCTTGCCGACGCGGCGCACGGCGCCGAAACGCTTTTGGAACTTGTCGATGCGGCCTTCGGTGTCCACGAACTGCGCCAACCCGGTGAAGAAGGGGTGGGAGTCGGACGTGATGCCGATCGAGATGATGCTGTGTTCCACGCCGTCGATGACTTCCTTCTTGTCGGAGGTCTTGGTCGAGCGGCTGATGAAGCGCTTGCCGGTGGTCATGTCCACGAAGACGACCGGATTGTATTTCGGATGAAGGTCCTTTTTCATGAGAATTCTGGTAGCCACCACGTTTCCGACGCGGCGGGGCGCGGAGAGTGGCGGAAACGCGGATTCTGTCAAGCTGGCATCTGAAAACCCGGAAAATTTTTATGCAAAAAACAGAAAATT
>JALOTR010000097.1 GCA_025457805.1 Akkermansiaceae bacterium
CGACGGTGGAGTGGGTGCAGATCTTCGAAAACCCGGACACCGCCCGCCGCGTCGCGGCCATCGTGATTCCCGCAAACGAACAAAACCTGGACCGACTGACCGCCGAGATCGCCCGCGAGCACCGCGCCTGATCCTCGCCCCGAGCCACAAACGCAGGCCCCGCCCTGACGCAAAAAAGCCCGTAACTCCAGAGAGCTACGGGCTTTTCAAAAATGGCGTCCCCACGGGGATTCGAACCCCGGTCTCCACATATGCCGCTTTCGGGGAATGACTTACGTTAGTAGGAAATGACTTATGAAATCGGCGTCACTCACAAAACTCGGCGTCATTCTTACTGTCATTCTTACCTATGGCCTCCCTTTGGAAACATCCGAAAAGCCAGTTCTGGACCGCGTGCTTCACCGACGACAACGGTCGCCAGCTCAAACGCTCGACCAAGCTCACCGACCGCAACAAGGCCATGCTCATGGCCCAGAAATACGAGAAGGCCTACCGCATGAAACTCACCGAGTCGCAGGCGCGCAAAGTCGTCTCCGACATCTACGAGGAGCTTCACGGCGAGCAGCTCTATCATGCCACGGTGCGGAAATTCTTCGCCGACTGGCTCGGCGGCAAGCAGGCTGAAATGAGCCCCGGCTCGCACAAGCGTTACAAGACCGCGGTGGACAAACTGCTCGGCTTCCTCGGCGAACGGGCGGATCGGGACATCGCCTACATCCATAAACGCGACATCTCCGCCTTGCGCGACAAAACCGCGACGGACCTGTCGCCAGCCACCGCCAACACCGACCTCAAGATTTTGCGCACCGCGTTTCGTCAGGCGGTGGTGGATGGGCTCCGGCTGGACAATCCGGCCTCGGCAGTCGCCATCCTGGACGAACGCCGCGAAGCCGGTGCGACCAGTCGTCGTCCGTTCGAGGAGAGCGAACTCAAGAAGCTGCTCACACAGATCAAAGGTGAATGGCGCGGTCTCGTGTTGGGCGGCCTCTACACCGGTCAACGCTTGGGCGACTTGGCTTCGTTGACGCGACGGCGTGTCGATTTCGATCAGGAGCTGATCAAGTTCCGTTCGCAGAAAACGGCTCGCGACATGGTCATCCCGATTGCGGCACCGCTTCTTGACTACTTGAAGAAGCACATCCCCACGGAACCGGACGGGCCGTTTTTCCCCGGAGCCTATGCGACCAAGCAGGAGGCCAACGGCGAGTCACGGTTGCTGTCGGCGGAGTTTCATCGACTGTTGGTTGAGGCGGGGCTCGCGAAGCCGCGGCCGAAAGACAAAAACAGCGGACGCGGACACTCCGTGAAGCGGACGGTGAGCGAGCTGTCGTTTCATAGCCTGCGGCACAACACGACGTCGTGGCTCAAGCGTGCGGGCGTGCCCGAGTCGGTGGTGCGCGACATCATCGGCCACGAATCCGAATTGGTCAGCCGCGAATACACTCACCTCGATGACGAGACCAAACGGAAGGCCATTCTCAAACTCCCGGTCCTGAAATGAGGCCCAAACGAGGAAGGCGAAGCCTTCCTCGCCACACCTGCCGACAGGCGGGGTGCAGCACCCCGCCTGTCGGCAGGTGTGCGCGTGCGCGCGAGAGGATACCTACGCGGTGGCCGCCACCGCGTAGGTCTGCCCCCTCTGGCCGTCAAGAATGAAGGCTTGCCAAGAGCTACTGCTTGTCAGAAATACTACCCTGTTTTTCTGACAAACCATACATGGCCATTTCGTCACAAAGCATCGAGAAATCAGTGACTAGCCGAATTTATGGTCGCGGCAGGGGTAGCGTGTTCACCCCGAATGATTTTATCGACTTGGGCAGCCGGGATGCCATTGACCAATCGCTCCACCGTTTAACCGAGTTGGGCACGATCCGCCGCATTGCCCGGGGCCTCTACCATTACCCCGAAAGCCATCGCCTGCTGGGCGAGGTCGCCCCGTCCATTGAGGCCGTGGCCAAGGCACTCGCCGCGAGCGAGCAAGCCAAGCTTCAGGCTTCCGGAGCGTATGCGGCCAATCTGCTGGGGCTTTCCGAACAGGTGCCGGCCAAGGTCGTGTTCCTGACCAGCGGGCGCGCTCGCAAGGTGAAGCTCGGCAAACTCGTGATCGAGTTGCGTCCGACGACCCCGCGCAAGGTGGCGGCCGCAGGCCGCACCAGCGGCCTCGTGCTGGCCGCGCTGCGGTATTTGGGAAAGAACCACATCACCGCGGATCGGATCACCCATCTCCGCAAAACACTGTCCGCCGAAGACCGTCGGCAGTTGCTCGCCGACTTGCCCAGCGCGCCGGTTTGGCTGCATCCGCATCTGCGGGCCATCGCCGCGAAGGAATCGCCATGAGCACGTTTGCCACCCTGCCCGCGAAGGAACGCGAACTGTTCTTTCGTCAGTATCAGGAAACGCGCGGCGTCGATCCCGTCATCGCGGAAAAGGATTTCTGGGTTTGCTGGTTGCTCGGTCGGATCTTCGCGCAACCCCAACTCGCGGACGCGTGCGTGTTCAAAGGCGGCACTTCCCTCTCGAAAGTGTTCGGCGCGATCGAGCGCTTCTCCGAGGACATCGACCTTGCGATCATTCCTGCGTCGCTCGGCTGGAAGGAGTCCGACCTCGACCAAGCTCCGTCTCGCACCAAACGCGAAGAACGCATGGCAGAATTGGAGACCGCTTGTGCCGCAGCGGTGCAGGCGACTTGGCAGCCGCTGCTGGAAGCATCTATCCGGGCAGCCCTCGGCGCGCCGGCCGGCCGAGATACCTGGCTGACCTACCTCTTCGATGAAGCCGGCCGCTCGCCGGTGCTCTACTTCGCCTATCCCGGCGCTTTGCCGCGCAGCGTCGCCTACATCGCGCGCGAGGTGAAAATCGAATTCGGGTCACTGACGGATCAACGCCCGGTCGGACGTCACCCGATCCGGGCGTTTGTCGCCGAGCTCGCTCCTGGCGCGTTCGCTGACTTCGACGCGGATGTCGTCGCTTTGGAATTGGAGCGCACGTTCTGGGAGAAGGCCACGATCCTGCATGCGGAGTTCCATCGCCCGGCCGACCGCCAGATGAAGGACCGGCATGCCCGACACTACGCCGATTTCGCGTCGCTGTGGCGGCACCCGCCGGCACAGGCGGCGCGCAGCCGCCTCGATTTGCTGGAGCGGGTGCGCCTCCACAAATCCCGGTTCTTTTCCTCAAGCTGGGCCAATTACGCGACGGCCGTTCCCGGTTCGCTGCGCCTTGTGCCGCCCGCGGCGCGGGTCGAAGCGCTGCGCGCTGATTATCAGGCCATGCGACAAATGTTCTTAAACGAGCCCACTCCATTCGACCAAGTGCTGGCGATCCTGCGCGAGGCTGAAACCGAGTTGAATCGGTCCTGAGCAGGGCTGCAGTTTGACGACGCGTGCTTTGCACCCAAACTTAGGTGATGAAGGCGAAGGCAATTACCGATCTTCAAGTTGGCGATTCGGTGGTAAGAGAAATGGGCGGCGTCGCGATGCCGCTCCGGGTATCAAATGTGACCCCCACAGAGATCCACTGTGGAGCGTGGGTTTTCAGTCGCAAAAATGGAGCTGAGATCGATCCCGATTTGGGCTGGGATGAAAACGGGACCGGCAGTTACATCCGCCCCGCTTTCGGTCGGTCCGCCACCGTAGAGGGCCAAAACTCTGCCTCACCCACCGTGATTTGACCGGAAGGAGTGCTGCCATTACGCTAGATTCTCTAAATGCGCCATCAGGCTGTCGTAGCTGATCAGCCGGATGCCCCGGAGCGCACCCCGCTTGCGGAGGACGACGCTTTTGACGGGCGGGGTTCCATCGTTGGCCGGGCCGGGGATCGTCAGTTCGTTGAGGGTGCTTCGGGACAGTCCCGTGAACCGGCACCGGCTACCAGGAGCCGGCAGACGGAGCCATTCCGGTTTCGGCGATTCGCCAGTTATGGCAGCGGGGGGAGAAGGAAAGGTCGCATTCATGATTCTTCGTTTCGGTTGAGTTGGATTCAGACGTTCACGGTGAGGGTGGTCTCATGACGGAGTTCGATGCGCATGGCCTCGCGCGCCTGCACCTCGCCCGCGAGTTGTTCGATCATCGCGTCATGAAACCGGTTCGCGCGGTGGTGCACGGGAAAACCGAAGTCGGTCTTCTCCGTGCGCCACTCCACCGACGCGACCATGCGCTGATCATGGTGATCGAGGAGGCGAACGCCGCCGCCTTCGAAGGCCGGTGCCTGATTCAGGAATGCCTCGACCGCCTCCGGCGCCGAGTCGGTTCGATAGCCAGGAAGGAAAAGCCCCGCGCGGTTCTGCCGATAGATTTGATACCGTGCCACCGTCGCTACGGCGTCGGGGCCGGTGATGGATGATGTCGTGTGGTTCGTTTTCATGGATGAGTTGGGTTTCGCTGCATCCATCTCTGCGCCACCCCGCGTCATCCTCAATCGAGCGGCCCTGCCGAAATCGCGGGGCCGCACCTACCCCGAAAACGGTAGGCCTAGCCCTACGGCAGATGTATTTCGGAAAGAAAAGCGGTTGCCAAAACTTGGGATTGCCCTTCGCGCGTATCGCCCAACTATCCCTCCTTTCATGCTGCATCTGACGCTCACTCCGCCCTGAAGACTGGCCCGATAATTCTCGGGCTTCGTTCGGGCTAGCGTAGTTGCATTCAAGCCGTGCGTATCGCCGGCTGCGCCGTCCACGAGAGCTTCTCAAGCGCCTGATCGCTTGCGGCCTGCTGCGCACACTTGCGGCATCCAGTTGGCCGAATCCTCCCGCTGCCGTTTCACCACCTTTCAAATGACAAAATCCACTTACTATCACCAATGGTTCTGCAACCCACGCCGCGACATCGTCGCCGGTGCGGTGGTTGCGCTCGCGCTTATTCCCGAGGCCATCGCATTCTCTATCATCGCCGGGGTGGACCCCAAAGTGGGGCTCTACGCCTCGTTCTGTATCGCCGTGGTGACCGCTTTTGCCGGGGCTCGCCCGGCCATGATCTCGGCGGCAACCGGAGCGATGGCCCTGCTCATGGTCAGCCTCGTCAAGGAACACGGCCTGCAATACCTGCTCGCCGCCACACTCCTCACCGGCGTTTTCCAGATCATCGCCGGCCTCTTCAAACTGGGCGCGCTCATGACGTATGTCTCGCGCTCCGTCGTCATCGGTTTCGTCAACGCGCTCGCGATTCTCATCTTCCTCGCTCAACTCCCCGAATTCAAAGGGCAGGGCCTGTTGATGTATGGCATGGTCGCGGCCGGTCTCGCGATCATCTACATCCTGCCGCGCTTCACCAAAGCGGTGCCTTCCCCGCTGGTGTGCATCATCGGACTCACCGCCGTCTCGATGCTCCTGAAACTCGACCTGCGCACCGTCGGCGACATGGGCCAGCTCCCCTCGTCCCTGCCGGTTTTCCTGATCCCGGATATTCCCTTCAACTTCGAGACGCTGCGCATCATCCTACCGTATGCGCTGCCGCTGGCCGTGGTCGGACTCCTGGAGTCGCTGATGACCGCCACCATCGTGGATGATTTCACCGACACGGAGAGTAACAAGAGCCGCGAATGCACCGGCCAGGGCATCGCCAATATCGTCGCCGGCTTTTTCGGTGGCATGGCGGGTTGCGCCATGATCGGTCAGTCCGTCATCAACGTGAAATCCGGCGGGCGCGGTCGGCTTTCCACCTTTTGCTCCGGCGTGTTCCTGCTCATCCTGATCGTGGTGCTGGGCCAGTGGGTGAAACAGATCCCGATGGCAGCCCTCGTCGCCGTGATGATCATGGTCTCCATCGGCACCTTCAACTGGGCCTCGTTCAAGAATCTCCGGGTCTATCCGAAGTCCTCCAGCATCGTCATGATCGCGACCGTGCTCGTGGTCGTGGGCACGCACAACCTCGCCCTCGGCGTGGGCGTCGGCGTCCTGTTGAGCGCGCTGTTCTTCGCCCGCAAGGTGTCGCAGCTCATCGACATCACCTCGACCGCTTCCGCGGACGGCACTGAGCGCACCTACCTGATCAGAGGCCAACTCTTCTTTGTTTCCGCCAACACCTTTGCCGGCGCCTTCGATTTTCGTGAGGTCCTCAAAAAGGTGAGGATCGACGTGTCGCACGCGCACTTTTGGGACCTCACCTCGATCAACGCCTTGGATAAAGTCGTCATCAAATACCGGCGCGAAGGCACCGAGGTCGAACTCATCGGCCTCAACGAAGCCAGCAAGACCATCGTCGATCGCCTCGCGATCCACGACAAACCCGGCGCCATGGACCAGACTTCCGCTCACTAACCCCAACCCCCGATTAACATGCCAACCATTCTTTCCTGCACCGACGGCTCGATTTACGCGCGGAGCGTCTATGATCACAGCGCATGGGCCGCCGGCCGACTCGGCGCTGAAGTCCATGTTCTCCATATGGTGGAGCATGCGGAAAAACCTGCCCGCGAAGATGTCTCCGGAACCATCGGCATCGACACCTCCACCGAACTCTTGAATGAACTCGTTGCCCTCGCCGAAGCGCAGGGCCGGGTGGCCATCGCCAAGGCACAGGCCGTTCTGGCCGACGCCCAAAGTCACTTGACGACGGCCGGTGTCAGCAAGGTTGTGTTAGTGAAACGCCACGGCGCTCTGGTGGACTCCATCGGTGAGTTCGACACCACGGCGGATCTGGTCGTCATCGGGAAGCGCGGCGAGCATGCCGACTTCGCGAAGCTGCATCTCGGCAGCAACCTGGAGCGGGTCATCCGCACCTGCCGGCATCCGGTGCTGATCGCATCACGCGCCTTTCAGCCCATCGAACGCTTCGTGTTGGCCTACGACGGTAGTCCCAGCGTGTTGAAGGCCGTGGAGTTCGTCTTGGGCAACCCTCTGCTCAAAGGCCTGCACTGCCACCTTGTTCGCGCCGGGAAGGTGGACGACACCGCCCGCTACTACGTCGAGGAAACCGCCGCCAAGCTCCGCGCTGCCGGCTACACCGTCACCTCCCAAGCGACTCCGGGACCCGCCGATGAAGTCATTGGCGCTGCCGTGAAGGAGCAGAATGCGAACCTGCTCGTCATGGGCGCTTATGGTCATTCGCGTATCCGCGAATTCATCGTCGGCAGCACCACTACCGCCTTGATCCGCACCGTCTCCACCCCCGTGCTGGTATTCCGCTGAGCGGGCCGTGCCCCGGCCACCCATTGCATAGGCAGCACGATGGACCAAACCGCGCAGGATCGTTTTCGGCCGCTGATTGCGCAGCGGCTCGCCGAGCTTGCGGCGGAATTGGAAGCGCAGGCGGACAGCGTGCAGCCGATTTCACCGGATGTTTCCATCGGCCGCCTATCTCGCCTCGATTCGATGCAGGCCCAACAAATGGCCTTGGCCGGTCGCCGCCGCCTCGAAGAGCAGCGCTCGCGTCTGCAGGAGGCGATGCGCCGGATCGATACGGGAGCTTTCGGTCGCTGCCTGATCTGTTCGCAAGACATCGCCATTGAGCGTTTGGAGCATCAACCCGACGCAGTCACCTGTGTGCCTTGCCTGAGCCGCCGAAAATAGGATCGCGCCGCCTCGCCGAAATCGTGGGTCGAATCCTACCCCGGATTCGGTAGGCTCTGAGCATCGGGTGAAGCCCGCCGATTCATCACCGTGGAGTCATGCGACTCCCGAAAAACCGAGCGGTGCCTGCGGACCCAAGGCGTCCGGAACCGGCCGACCAGCAGGCAAGGTCACTGCGGACTTCATCTCCGCGAATCGCGCTGAGCGTGTGGCCCGTCGTCGTCGGCGTGGGTCATCACCGCCGGACGTGTCGTGAAATGTCGTCGTCGCAGACCGGGCGAGACCGTTGCGGAATTTCTCCGGCATCATTCTCCCACGCTCTGATCCGGTGGAGGCACAGAACACCCCGGCAACGCTGCATGCGGTCGTGGCTGCGAGCGGTCCGCGTTCTTCCGGGCAACGCCGCCAAGGCGGCACGTCCTTTTTTCCGGGATCGTTATTTCTGTCTCTGGCGGCCCCTCCAGCCGCGCCGCCGCTGCGCGGACAGGGAGCGTTCGGGTCCTCGTTCGGGTCCTCCTTGAAAGGAATCCCCCCAACCGTCCCCTCGTCCCGGCCGGCACCCCCGCCTTGGGGCGAGACAGCAATCCCGCTCCTCACAATCAAAAAAGGAACTATATGCCCTCCAAGACCGCTCAACCCGCCTCGCCTGCCAAGACCACCACCAGCGCCAAGCTGCCGGTGAAAACCTTCCGCCTCGGCCGCATCAAAGCCGCCGTGTGGGAGAACGAGGCCGATCAGAAGAAATTC
>JALOTR010000730.1 GCA_025457805.1 Akkermansiaceae bacterium
ATTCCCCGGAGCCGGGCGTCAGAAACTGGCGGGATGGAATCAGCTTGCGGATTCATCGGAGAGGCCTTCTCCGAGCCACATTCGAATCACCTCGCGGCACTTTCGCCGTTCCTGTCGGCGGACTTTTACTTTGAGCCGATAGTCGCAAACCTGACGGGAGCAGCGCCCTTGCATGGGCATGAATCCCGGTCCTTTCTCATGATGATGGAGGTTATTCATGGTTATCTTTTCGTTTTGTTGGAATGATGATTCATGCCAACAGGAAGGATAACAGCATCAGTCGTGCCAGTTCCGATTCCGCGATCGCGTGTCGCGATTTCAGCCTCCTGTGGACTTGAGTGACACGAGATATTCGATCAAGGAGGTGAAATCCTCGACCGTTAGACCGGCGGCGAGACCGGGTGGCATCATCGAGTTGGGCAGGTGGGTTTCCTCCGCCACTTCGGCGCGTTTGATCTTGCTGACCTGGCCTGCGATGTCGCGCAATTCCACCACGCCATCGGCCTCATTGGTCACGAAGCCCATTTTGGCGGTACCGTCCTTCATTTTCAGAAGGGAGGTCTGGAAACCCTGGGCGACCACCTTGTTGGGATCGAGGATGGATTCGATGAGGTAATCGCGGGTAAACTTGGCTCCGGAAGCTCCGAGGTAGGGGCCTTTTTGTTCCGCTTTCGGGTCGATGGCATGGCAGGCGATGCAGCCCTGCGAGGTGTAGAGCCGCTCGCCGGTTTTGACATCTCCCTTGCCGGTCATGGCAGCCTTGGTGGCATCGGCGGGGGCCATTTCGGCGACCTTCTTGCCGCTGTGGCCGGAAGAGGCGGTGGCGAGTTTGGCGGCCTTGGCGGCGTTCACGAGTTCCGAATTGTCCCAAGTGAGACCGGCTTCGATTTGTTTTTCGTAACCGCTGAGTTTGAGATCGGCGAGGGCGAGGAAAAAGCCGACTTCGCGCGGGTTTTTGGCAATTTCCGCGAGCACGCGTTCCTTGTCCTTGGGCTTTGCGAGCGGGCTGTTGGCGACGGTGAGCATGGCTTTCCACGCGATGCGGCTGGCCGAGTTGGATTGTTTGGCGGCGATTTCGCGAAGCGGGCGGATTTGCTCGCCGCGGGTTGGGGCGTTGACGAAGTCGTCGATGTGGCTGGCCACTTCGGCAGGTTTATTGGGATCGTCGCTCCAGACGGCGAGGACCGCGAGGCGGAAGGGCATGGATTCCTTTTCGCCGGCCTTGCTGAGGGATTTGTAAATTTCCACTCGTTGGGCAAAGGGGCGCTTGGGGTCCTTGGCTGCCTCCACGAGAAGCAGGAGAAGCGTGGGATCGAGATCCTTCGCGCTCATGGCGGCGAGCACGGGATCCACTCCGGCGAGCTTGAGTTCGGCGACCGGGAGTCGGTTTTTCGCCAAAACTTCGAGCATCTTGTTTTGTGCGGCGGGGTCGATCATGCCGAAGCCCTTTTCGAGAGCAGGGCGGATCTTGGCGGTGCCTTCCCACTCGGCGGGCTCGTAGTAAGGCCCGCGGTCGTCGGGGCGGGTGTTCCACCAGCTTTTGAGGTCCCAGGGTTTTTCCTGATAACTCAGACGGGCGAGGGCGGAGAGGACATCGAAGCGAAGTGAGGCGTCGGCCGACTTGGCAAACAGGCCAAACAAGCCATTCACCACCTCCATCTTGTGGATGCGCATGAGGGCGAGGAGGGCGAGCTTGCGGGTGGGCGTCTCCGCAGCCGCCGCGAGGCAGGCGGGGATGTTTTCGAGTGAAACCAGCGTCTGCATCGCCGTGTGTTCAAGGCGCGGAGACTCGCCTTCCTCGCGCCAGGTGCTGGAGGCGGCAAGGATCGCGGGGGCGGCATCGCGGGCCTTGAGGCGTTGCAGGCCGACGAGGGCTTGGAGGACAACACGCGGGTTCTTGTCGGTGAGTGCGTCCGTGTAAAGTTTCACCGGCACGCCATCCAACTCATCGCGCCGATCCGCCATCGCCCGCAGGACGGGCTCGCGGACTGTGGCGTCGCCTGCGATTTCCGCGAGGAACTTGGTGCTCTCTTTGGACCAGATCGCCATCGCCTGCCTTGGTGACGTCGGTGTATTTGGCGGGAGTGGCCCCCGGGAAGACGACCTGACTGATCATGCCCACCGGTTTGCCCGGACCGGAGAAATTGAATCCACCATTGCGCCAATCCGCGAGGTAGAGGCGGGAATTTCCATCCACATCGATGTCGGTCGCGCGAGGGAGTTTCTCGAAGGTCTTCTGCTCCACGGCATAACTCGCACCGGACTTTTTCCACGGATGATAGTGGACTGTGCCAGTGGTCCAATCGGTGGAAAACAAGGCATTGGTGAACTCCTCCGGAAAACCGGGCTCATCCAGCCAGAGCGCGCCGGTTCCCGATCCGCCACCGTAGTCGGCCAGCGGCTTGATCGTCTCGTCCGCGAAATTCTGATACATCCGCGGGTAGCCATGGTCTGCCAGCGCCGTGAAATGATGGAAGCGCGTGTTCCAGCCCTTGCCGTCGTTCGTGTTGTCCCGGCTGAAAAGATCCAGCTCAGGGGAAATCGCCGTATCGCAAATGTTCCGCACCATCAACGCATAGGGCTCCACCTGCGTGCCATCCGGGCGCACCCGGATCACCCCGCCGCCTTGAAGCGTATAGCTGGATCCATCCGTGCCCTTGGCGGGAAAGGTGCCGAAGTCTCCCACGGAAATGTAAAGCCAACCATCGATGCCCATCCGCACGCCATTGGTCGTGTGATCCGCGCCACGAGGATGCTCGATGCCGCCGCCGAGTCCGGTCACGAGCAGCTTTTTCTCATCCGCCACACCATCGCCATTGGTATCGCGGAAGCTGCTGAGAAATGGCGGATGCACCAAATACAGCGTATCCCCCACAAAATGCCCGCCACGGGGACTGTCCACGTTGGGCACGAAGTGAATGAAATCATCCGCCTTGCCATCGCCGTCCTTGTCACGGCAGCGGATGATGCGGCCAAAGTCCTTCTTGTGGCCGAGCGAGCCGTTCTGATCCGAGGAAACATAAACATCGCCATTGGCCGCCACGGTGATTCCGGCGGGATAATCCGCATTCGGTGGTCCGGCAAATTCGCGGATCTGGAAACCGGCGGGCAAACCCAAAGCGACATCGGCCAAGGCAAGCGGAAGAAGAACGACAGCAGAGCGATTCATAAAGCGATCCGATACGGAATCCCGCATGGGATCTCTCAAAAAAGATGCCCCACAAATGGGGAGGCGTAATCCCTTGGCTGCAAGCAGACGCTGCACCCGCTCAAGTGCAGCGCCCTCGAAAATCACCGATGGAGCCCGGGCACCAGCGCCCCCCCGGACACTATCCGGCCCCGGCTCCATCGGGAAATCAATGCATGCCCCGGGTCGATTCCGCACATGGGCTTGGGCGCAAATTCAGACGGATTTAAAACAATTTCCTGCCATTGCACAAATCACCGTTCTTGAATCGTTCCATTGGGTAAGCTTATATCGCCGGACACCTTCGCCATGGAATTCCGCCAGCTCGAAATCCTCCAATCCGTCGCCCAGGCGGGTTCGCTCACCGCAGCCGCCTCGCGCTGCCACTTGTCCCAACCGGCCATCAGCCAGCAAATCCAGGCCCTTGAGGAT
>JALOTR010000098.1 GCA_025457805.1 Akkermansiaceae bacterium
TCTGGCGATGGAACCCTTGCAGGCGCTCTCCCGATTCATTCTCATCTGCGTGCTCGTCACCGGGCCCGTGGCATGGGTATTGATCATCTTTTTCAAGCGCCACTATGGCCGGATCTATGATGGAAACGTGGAGTCCTCTCCAGAGGAAATCCTCAGCGAGCTCGACCGCGAGTTTCCCACCATTCGCAAAACCACCATCCGCACGCAGACCGAATACCTGCCCTTCCTGTTTGAATGCATTCGTGAAAACATCGACTCCGGTTTTGAGGATCCGCAAATGATATCGTTGTTGGAAAGAATCCAATTCCATCGCCCGGACGAAGAGCGTTCTGCGATGTTCACCGTGGTTTCAGGAAACCGGCAAAGCGATCTTCACATGAAGTGGGTGAGGGATTCGTGCGATCGCATCCAGCTTCGCATCCAGGGCTCGCCCAACATCATCCGCGCACTCCGCGATCACAAACGACGCATTCCCCGGGCCGTGGCCTGAGTCGCGCGAAGAATGAGACCGGTCAATCCTTGAAAACCGAGATCTCTCCGTAGGAATCGGTGCCGCCATCGGACTTGATCTCGGCATGCAGTGTATAGCCTTTCGACGCATCTCCTGCGGGCACGGTGAATCGATAGAGGTTATGGGAATTTCCAATCCCAGAATGACCCGCCTGCTCATCGCGGGCCACCACTTGATCGCCACACATCAGCGTCACCTTGCGGAACTCAAGACGATGCGCACCACGGGTGTATTGGAACTCGAATCCATATTCTCCAGGACCGGTGATGGCTTTGGATGCATCCCATTTCTGCATGAACCAATCCGGCTTCACATCTGCTGGCGACCACTCCGCAATCTTGGTGGGCAGGGCGAGGGCGCTGCCCGGAGCTTTGAATGCCACGGGCAGGGGTTCCATCTTCTCCCACAAGCCGCGCGTAAAGTCCGGAATCGGCACCGGCATGCTGCCCATGGCGACGGACAACGAGGAAATTTCCAGAATGGAACTCCAAGCCGCGGCATCATACACCACGCTGTCCGGCGTAATGCCTTGGCGGATGCAGTCGAGGTGACGCCAGTTCATCACGAAGTCCATTCCACCGTGACCGCTGCCCTTGGCACGTTCGGCGAGTTTCTTCCAGAGCGGATGCGTGTAAAGCTTGCGCATGCGGGCCATGTCCTTGTCGTCCAGCCATTCGTGCGAACCATTGGCATCAAGCCGGTATTTGCGGGGTTCGTCCACTGCAAGCCGTGCCGGATAATCGAAAAACGTGGCCCCCGTGCCGGAAAGCGCATTGATGCGGCTGTAGGGACGAGGGCTGATGATATCATGCTGGATCATGATGGTGCGGCCGCGCCGGGTTTTGATGATGGAAGTATTCATGTCTCCACAGATATACTTTTCATCTTCATGTTTTCCGCCATTCGGCTTGCGCTTGTCACGCCACGCATGAAGCCCGGCTTCGGGAGAACTGACGGAAACCAGGAACTTGAACTGATCGCCCCGGCCGATGCCCATGTATTGTGCTACCGGTCCGAGTCCGTGAGTGGGATAAAGATTGCCATCATATTTCCAATGATAATCACGCCGCCAATCGCCCTCGGTTCCCAATGCATACAACATGCCCCGCAGGTCGTGGATGTAGGCACACTCGGCATGGGTCAGCTCGCCAAACACGCCTTCGCGGGCCATGTTGAGAACAAAGAGTTCGTTTTCCCCATAACAGCAATTCTCCAACATCACACAATGCCGCTGGGTGCGCTCGCTGGTGTCCACCAGTTGCCAGCACTCGTCCACGGTGACCGCAGCGGAGACTTCCACGAAAGCGTGCTTGCCCTGCTGCATGGCCGCCACCGCCATTGGCACATGCCATGCCCACGGAGTGGAGATATAAACCACATCGATGTCATCCCGTGCGACCATCTTTTCCCAGATGTCTTCAGTGCCCCCGTAAACTTCGGGACGCTTGCCGCTGACTTTCTCGCAACGGTCTGCAGCGTTCTTCGCCCGTTCCTCGCGCATGTCGCAGACGGCCACGACTTCCACAAACTCGATGTTGAGGCAGTCGTTGACATGCGTCATGCCCCGGCTCAAGCCGATGTGGGCGACGCGCACTTTTTCCAGCGGCTTGGTGGTGAGCTCGTGGACGGGCTTTTGTCCCGGCGGTCGCGCCCGCGGACGGACCGTATCCGGGCGGATCGTGATTCCGGATGCCAGCGTCACGGGGCCGGCAGCGGCCGAGGCATCGGTAGTGGTGCCGAGCAAGCCGGCAAATGTGGTGGCAAGACCGCCGAAGGCAGTGGTTTTGAGAAGATCGCGTCGAGTAGGGTCCATAAAAACATCCCCTCTAACGCCCCCAGCACGGCATTCCTTGCAAACGCTTCAACGCGCACGGTTCGGCTTGAGCGGCCGCTCGCTCGTGCTTTTGGTCTTCAAAGAAAGCGGAGTGACCGCAGTGACCTGAGAAAGATTCACCCACGTGGAGGAATATCGCGAGTCCTTCGCGAGGATCCAGCCATTCGCCCCCAGCGACCGGACCGTCCAATAATGAATCTGCTCGCCCCCGGCGATCATGAACTCATAAGTCCTCCCTACCCTCAATCCCAGCTGTGCGCACAAAGCCTGATGCGGAGTGGGTGCTGCGGCGGCAAGGGCCGGTGCTTCGGTGGGTGCAGCAGTCTGATCGGCAGGAGGAGCGGACTGCGCGTCACTTGGCATGAAGGAAAACAGGGCCGCCGCACAAATCAGGGCAGATACCGGATGGGATGAGGTTTGGAGTTTCATGGTTCGCGAGTCGGACCGATCCGGGAACGCATTTATTCAAGCCCCCTGAGCTGAACGCATGCAGGACGCCGGACCTCATCCGCGTATCGGAGAGTCTCCATGAAATCCGCAGCATCCCGATTCACGTTTTTGCTTTTCCTTCTCGCCGCTGTCAGATGTTCCGCTGCTGACGAGCCTGACCGGGTTCAGGCCGCCGCATATTATTTTCCAAACTGGCACCGCCCGGACAGCAGCCATACGGGGCCGAATTTCGGCGAGTGGTCGAACATCCCCCGCGCGAAACCGCGCTTCGAGGGGCACCAGCAACCGAAGCTCCCGGCATGGGGCGTCGAGGATGAGGCGGATCCCCGGGTGATGGAGAAGAAAATCACCACCGCTGCCGACCACGGTCTGAGCGCATTCATCTTCTGTTGGTATTATCATGCACAGGGCACCTACCTCGACCGGGCCCTGAACGACGGCTATCTCAAGGCGGCCAACAAAAACCGGCTGCCTTTTGCCCTGATGTGGGCGAACCATGATGTCAGCACCCAACCGCCGCGCGTCGGTGCGGTCAGCCGCGAGGTTTTCGACAAGATGACCGATGTCATCGTGGCCCGCTATTTCAAAGAGCCTTCCTACTGGCGCGTTGATGGCTCCTGTTACTTCAGCATCTATCAGCCGATGACATTCATCCAAGGCATGGGCGGAACTGAACAGGCGCGCGCCGCCATCGACTCGTTCCGAAACAAGGCCCGCGCGGCTGGCTGTGGAGAGTTGCATGTGAATCTCATCGACTACGAACTTTACAAGCTCTCCAACGCCATGAAGCCCTTGCGCGATCTCGGGGCAGACAGCGTGACGAGTTATGTGTGGATTCACGAACCCAATGCATGGCGGGCCTTGGTGTTCCCATCGGCGGACTATGATGCGGTGCGCGATGGCTATTTCGCGACATGGGACAAATGGTGGGGGCGCACAGGCAAGCATTTCCCCAATGTGACGATGGGATGGGACTCAACTCCCCGCATTCCTCCGAATCAGCCCCACACGGGAAAACTCTATCCGGACACAGGCGTCATCGTCGGCAATACTCCGGATCGTTTCAAGACCGCGCTGGTTGAGGCAAGGACACGCGCGCTCACCTTGCCTGCCCACAGACGGATCGTGACGATTTACGCATGGAACGAGTGGACGGAAGGAGGATATCTCGAGCCGGACAAATCCACCGGCATGCAATATCTCAACGCCGTGCGTGACGTTTTTGGTGGGAAGGCGAAATGAGAAACTCACACCTGCTCCGCGGCGAGGAATGACTTGCTGCAAAGCTCGGCATACTTGCCATTTTGCGCCAGCAGATCCGCGTGGGTGCCTTGTTCGATCACCCGGCCTTTTTCCAACACATAAATCCGGTCCGCATTCTGGATGGTGGAAAGCCGGTGGGCGATGACAAAGGCGGTGCGGTTCTGCATCAAGCGGTCCAACGCATCCTGGATCTGCCGCTCGGTTTCGGAATCCACAGAAGCCGTTGCTTCATCCAAAAGCAGAATCGGAGCATTCTTCAAGAGGGCTCTGGCGATCGACAATCGTTGTTTCTCCCCACCGGAAAGCTTCACGCCGCGCTCGCCGACGTTCGTGTCGAGCGTCTCCGGTAGCTCCCTTACGAATCGCTCCGCATGGGCGGCTGTTAGAGCGGTCCACAATTCGTCATCCGTCGCATCGCGCTTGGACAGCAGCAGGTTCTCCCTCACCGTGCCATTGAAGAGGAAAGGCTCCTGCGTGACGTACGCAAGCCGGTCGCGCAGTGAAGACTTCGCCAGCGTATCGATGGCCACGCCATCAATGGTGATGGTCCCCGAGGTGGCTTCATAAAATCGCGCCAACAAGGAAAGCACCGTGGTTTTCCCGGCTCCCGTGGAACCGACCAGCGCGATGGTCTGCCCAGCCTTGGCATCGAGCGTCACCCCGTGCAGCGTCGGTTGATCCTGATAGGAAAACGAAACATCGTCGAAGTGCACATGCCCCAGGATATTCTCCGGCAACTTGCCACCCGAGGTCGCATTCGGCTCTTCCTCGGAATCCAGAATGTCAAACACCCGGTCCGCCGCCGCCCGACCCGATAGAAGCATTTGATTGAGCGAATTGAGCCGGTCGATGGGTTCGTAGAAAAGTGAGAGAAACAGCAGGAACTTCGTGAAATCCCCCAAAGTCAGCTCGCCCTTCATCACCGCGCCGCCGCCGAAGGCGAGCACCAGCACATAGCCGGTCATCCGCAGAAACGACATGCCCGGCGAGTAGATTGCCCACCATTTCATCATCCGCAGCGTCGTTTGCCGCAGGTGATCGGAAAACCGGTTGAACCGCGCATGCTCCGCCGTCTCCGCAGCGTAGGCCTTGATCTGCCTCACGCCGGAAATGTTGTCGTGAAGCAGCGCATTCAGATCGGATGCCGCATCGCGCTGGTTGCGGTAACGGTCCCGCCCCTTGGTGGAATAAAACCACGCGCCCACCGCGAGCACCGGCACCGGCAGCGTCGCCCAAGCCGCCACCTCCGGGTTCAGGAAAAACAAAAACACCCCGATCCCCAGCACCTGAAGCGCGGCGATCAATCCCTGCTCCACCCCGTCGATGAGCACGCGTTCCATGTTGGTCACGTCCTCCACCACCCGCGTCATCACGTCGCCCGTCCGCTTGGAATCGAACCACCGGAGCGGCAAGCGCTGGATTTTTTCATACAAATCCGAGCGGATATCGAAAATCACCTTCTGCTCGAAGGTGTTGTTGATGAAAATCCGGAGCGAATTCAGCCCGTCTTTGACCAAAAACCCACCCAGAGCGACAAAAACCCAAAAAGAAAATTCCCCGTGCCGCGAGGGATTCGGGATGATTTCGTCGATCACGTGGCCGGTCGCATTCGGGAACACAAAAACCGCCAAAGTCATCCCAATTGCGCACAAAAGCTGGGCTGTAGCCATTCCCGGGTAGTGGCGCAGGTAGGAAAAAACTCGGAGAATCGACTTCATGAGACGGGCAGACCGATGGCCCCGTGTGGATGCTTTGTAAAGCCAAGGCCGAGCAAACTTTGAAAGTCGTTGAAATTTGGGATTGCGGTGCCTCGGGAGGACTTCCTAGTGTCGGCCCACACGGAAATAAAACGTCTCAATTTTTAAACCCATGGCCAACGTCTTCGGAATCCTCACTGCCATCGTCCTCGCAATCGCTGGCTTCATCGCCTTCAAAAACCAATCGGCCTACGATACAGAAATCTCGAACACGGCCAGCGAGAAAGAAAAGCTCACCGCCAGCCAAAACCGCTTCAAGGTGGCCCAGGACAGCCTCGCGGACACCATCGCCAAGCGCACCGAAGTGGATGCCGAGGTTGTGAAGCTCACCGAGGACGAAACGGCCCAGAAGAAGAAAAACGACGACCTGAAGTCGCAAATCTCCTCCAAGACCTCCAAGGCTGCTTCCAACAAGGAGCAATTGGACGCCATCCGCGATAAGACCGCCAAGATCGGCGATCTCAAGGAGCTGGCTTCCAAGATGACCTCCATGAAGGCCGAGCTTGAAGAACTCAGCCAGACGATTTCCTCCACCGAGGCCAAGCTCGCCAACCTCACGGCGCAAAACAACGCCACCGAAACTGAAGCCCGCGGGATCAAGGAGCAATTCGACACCTTCGCCCGCAACGAGTCCCTTCCCACCGTCAAAACCAGCATTCGCTCGATCTACCCGACCTGGGGCTTCGTGACCCTCTCCGCCGGCAACAACGGTGGCGTTGTCGCCAACTCCACCCTTGAAGTCGTCCGCGATGGCAGCGTGGTGGCAAAACTCCTCGTCACCGCTGTGGAGCGCAACTCCGCTTCCGCCAGCATCGTTCCGGATTCACTCGCTGCCGATACCACCCTGATGGTGGGTGACCGCGTCGTCGCCGCCCAGAAGAGTGTCACCAAGCCTGCCGCCGCTCCCGCCCCAGCGGCTGCCGAAGCTCCTGCTCCTGCCGCTGAAGAAGAAGCCATGGAGCCACTCGCCCCTGCGGAAGACGCCGCACCTGCCGCCGAACCGGAAGCAGAAGCCCCCGCAGCCCCCGCCGAAGCCGATCCTTTTGCCAACTGATTTTCCAAAGCTGATCCAAAGCAACCTCCCTTTATCGCAGCAGCCCTTCTCGAAAACCCCATGAAAGCCATTCTCTACGTCGTTGCCATCCTCGTTGCAGGCGGTGCCGCATACTTCACTCTCGAGCATTCCCGGAAATTCGGCGATCTTCAGAAAGTCCGTCTCGAAACGATCAAGACCAACAAGGACGTCTCCGCCAATGCCGATGTGAAGGAAAAGGAACTCAAGGACGCCAAGGGCGAGCTTGCCACTTCCGAAACCAAACGTGAGGAAGTCACCCAAAGCATTTCCGCCCTCAAATCCTCCGGTTCCACCCTCGAGCGCGATGTCGCCGAGTTGGACAATACCCTCAAGGGCCAGGAAGAAGAATTTGCCGTGCTTGAGAAGGCCCTCGGAGAGGTCAACACCATCCTCAAGGACCTCGGCGAAGACATCACGCTCGACAACCTTGCCGACAAGATCGAGCAAATCGACAACGACCGCAAAGGCCGCATCGCCAAGGTCGAGGAACTCGAAACCCTCGTCGGAGCCGCCGAGAAACTCCTCGCTTCCAACCGCGCCGAAGTGGACCGCCTTGTGAAGCGCAAGATCGAGCGTGGCGCACGCATCGGCCGCAATTCGATGGAATCGGTCATCACCGCCGTCAACCAAGACTGGGGCTTCCTCGTCATCGGTGCCGGTTCAAACTCCGGTTTCACCCCGCAAACGCCGCTCATCGTGCAGCGCGATGGTCGTTTCATCGGCCGCGTCCAGCCTTCCTCCATCGAGCCCACCCAGACGATCGCGGAAATCGACTTCAAGAGCCTCTCCCCCGGTGTCCGCCTTCAACCTGGCGACCGCGTGATGCTTGCCAAGCCGAACGCCAACTGAGTTCGCTCTTCCGGAAATTTTCCACTCAAAGCTCCGCGGGCTTGCATGCCCCGGAGCTTGTTTTATGTTCGCCCCCATGAAGAACCTCGCGCTCTGGATCACCGCCTCGTTAGTCACCGCCTTCGGCTTCACCTCCTGCGCCGATGAGCCGGAGAAAAAACCCGTAGGCCCCACCTCGGAAACCAGCCAAATCCCCTGGAACACCCAGATCCCCGGCCAAGGTATGGGCCAATTCGGCATGATGCAACAAAACCAATACCG
>JALOTR010000099.1 GCA_025457805.1 Akkermansiaceae bacterium
GAGATGATACAACTCCGGGCCCTGTGATTTGCCCTTGTTGCGAAGGATGAGTTTCCAATCGCCATCGCGCAAGGCACTGGGACCCTTCGGCCCGCTGGTGCGCCAGTGCAGGGTGCGTTTGGGGAAGGCATCCGGATTTCCTGACAGCAATGGCAGCAAGCTGTGTCCATCGAGTTTCGCATCCGTCGCCACTTTGCCGCCGGCGAGATCGATGAAGGTAGGCAACCAGTCGAGTGTGATGACGGGTGTATCGATGATGCTGCCGGGCTTGATTTTTCCCGGCAGGCGCATGGCCATCGGCACGCGGATGCCACCTTCGTGAACCTGGCCCTTCGCACCGCGCAAGGGTGTGTTGATGGCACCGGTGCTGGTTTGGCCGCCGTTGTCATTGGAGAACACCACCAGCGTGTTGTCTGCAAGGCCCAGCGCATCGAGGCGATCCATAATCCGCCCGCAGTTATCATCCAGCGATTTCACCAATCCGGCATAGTTAAGTCGTTTTTTGTTAGGAAAACCCTTGAGCGCGGCGACGACCTCCGGCTTCGGTTGCAGAGGGCCGTGAGGAGCGGTGAAGGAGACAAACAGGAAGAAGGGCTTGTCCTTGTTTTTCTCGATAAACGCACACGCCGCCTCACCGATGCGATCGGTGGTATAGCCTTCTTCGGGAATCTCCTTGCCATCATCGAAGATGAGCTGATGCGGGGAGGATTTCCGGAGCGGGAAATAGGATCTCGATCCTTGGAGAAAACCATTGAAGTGATCGAATCCACGTTCGCGTGGTTGATAGGTATCCGGATAGCCGAGGTGCCATTTGCCCACCAGGCCGGTGGTGTAGCCGAGGGGTTTGAGATGATTTCCCACCAACTTCTCCGTCAAAGGCAGGCCGCCTTTCATATAATTCTGCGGGATGTTTTTCTCATGCCCGAAGCGTTGCTGATAGCGTCCCGTCATGGCCCCGGCACGCGAGGGCGAGCAGACGGCACCTGTCACGTATGCTTGTGAAAACACCGCGCCTGCTTTTGCCAGCGAAGTCAGACGGGGCGTGAGAGCCGCGAGCGCGGGGTCGGCATTTTTCTGGAAACCGAAGTCGGCATAACCCGCATCATCGGAAAAAAGCACCACCACATTGGGTGGAGCCGCGTGGGCGATTGGCAGGGCGGCGAGGGCGAGAAGCAACAGGAAGCATTTCATGGTGGTGGAGTTTCGGATGGCAAACGAAGCGGGCGCGGTTTGCCAGTGGCGCGATCCACGGGCAGCGGCGATTTCATTTCATTCAACCTGTCAGATAGCTCGCGGGCGAGTTGGGTGAGGCGCGGAAATTCAGATTGTGCAAGATTGCGCGTTTCACCGGGATCTTTGCCGAGATCATAGAGTTCCCAAGTCTGTGGCTCATGGAAATAAATCGCCTTCCAATCCCCGGAGCGGATCGTGCTGTGCGGTTGATAGCCAACATGGCGGTCCGCCGGGTAGGGCGTCCAGACATTGGGAAAATGCCAGAAGATCGAAGCTTTCCGCCGTGTCTCCGAAGGATTGGTAAGCGCCGGGCTGATGTCCTCGCCATCGATCGGAGAATCCGGCGATGCCACTCCCGCCCAATTGAGGAATGTGGGAAACAGGTCCTCGATCATCACCGGTTTCGCCAAGCGGCTGTTTGCGGTGATGGGGACTTTTTTCTGCAAGTCGCTGGCAGGATTGTTTTCCGCCCAGGTAATGATCGCAGGGACCCGGATACCACCTTCATAAGCGGACCCCTTGCCTTCGCGAAGTGGCAAGTTATGGGTAAGGGCCGCAGTGCCGAGGATGTCCTTGCCGCGTACGGCATGACTGAGGCCGCCATTGTCGGTATAGAAAACCACCAGAGTTTCATCCGCGATTTCGAGTTCCTTGAGCTTGTCGAGCACCCTGCCGAGCGAGGCGTCCATGCCCTCGACCATCGAGGCATAGAGTTTTTCGGACTCCGCGACGGCTTGTTTCTGATAGTTTTCCAAATAAGGCCGGTGCGGTTGCAGCGGCGTGTGCACCGCATAGTGGGAGAGATAGAGGAAGAAAGGTTGTTTGTTCCCCTTCACGCAGCTTTCCATTTCGCGGCAGGCCTCGGTGGTGAGTGCATCGGTGAGATGGATGTCCTTGCCCTTGGAGTCCGCAAGTCCGGGCACGGCCCAGATCTCCTTGCCGGGCTGGCCCTCGCCATATCGCTCCAAACCCTGAAAGCTCCCGGGAGCCCCCGCAGCGTGGCCGGCGATGTTCACATCGAAGCCCAGCTTGAGCGGATCCGCGCCATCGGTGCCCACCGCTCCCCAGTGGGCCTTGCCGATGTGGATGGTCCGGTAGCCCGCCTTGCGCAGCAACTCGGCGGCGGTGGGGGCATCGCCCGGCTGGAGGCCCTCTTTTTTCCACGCCGGAGGGAGCAGCTGCGGGGACTTGCCGGATGTTTCGCCCTTGAGCGTCCAATTCGTGATATGGTGCCGGGTGGCATTCCGCCCGGTGAACCAGGACACCCGGGTGGGCGTGCAAACGGCGCAGGAATAAGCCTGCGTCAGCCGCACCCCGCTCGCCGCGAGCCGCTCCATGGCGGGGGTGCGGAAAAAGTCATTGAAGGGCGTGCGTTCGCTGTGGAAAGGCACCGAGCTGTCCTGCCAGCCCATGTCATCCACCATAAAAAACACGATGTTGGGCTTGGAAACCGCCCCGGAGGCCGGGATGGCGACGCTCCAGACGAGCAGCAAGCATGCGGATTTCAGACACCGGAGGGATGGGAGGAAACTCATGGGATGCAACAAAAAGGGACCGCCATCCTACCGGAAATGTCTCCAAAGCCTTTCATTCCGGCCTTTCGAGGCGTCACAAGGCCCATAAAATCAGGCATTCAGACAGAATCTTCCAAAATAGTCGTGGTGGTTTGCTTTCGGCCGGGAACGATATAGAGTCCGCCGATCTTTGAATAACCATGGCTTCTGGTAACAAGAAACACATCCTCGTCGTCGGTGCGGGACCGGGCGGTCTCACGGCCGGAATGCTCCTGGCCCACCGCGGCTTCCGCGTGACCATTGTGGAGAAAAACAAACAGGTCGGAGGGCGCAATGCGGAGCTCAAGCTGGATGATTTCTCCTTCGATCTCGGGCCCACCTTCCTCCATCAGAAATTCTGTTTGGATGAGATTTTCGCCGAGATCGGCGGCCGCAGCGAGGATCATTTGGAATTCGTGGACCTCAACCCGATGACCCGCCTGAGCTGGGGTGACACTTCACTCCACACCTACAGCAACACCGAGCGGATGTCCGCCGAGATCGAGCGGGTGTTTCCGGGCAGCAGCGATGGATTCGAGCGCTACATGAAGGACCATGCGGTCAAGTTCCGCAGCATTTACCCCTGCCTCCAGCGGCCTTATCACAAACTGTCCTCTTACATGCAGCTCACCCTGATGAAGGCCCTGCCGCATGTGCTCACGACTCGCAGCGTGCACGATGTGCTGGGCGATTATTTCGACGAGGAGCGCCTCAAGCTGGCCTTCACCTTCCAGGCGAAATATCTGGGAATGTCGCCATGGCATTGCCCCGCCTTGTTCAGCATCCTTTCCTTCACCGAGTATCGTTATGGCGTCTATCACGTGCAGGGCGGGCTCAACCGCATCTCGCATGCCATGGCGGATTCGTTTGTCAAACTCGGGGGCGAGCTTCGGCTGGAGTCGCCGGTCAAACAACTCGTCGGCAGCGGCCGCGAATTGACAGGTGCCATTCTAGGCAATGGCGAACGCATCCAAGCGGACGCGGTGGTGGTGAATGCGGACTACGGCCATGCGGCTACCAGCCTGTTTGGCGATCGCAACATCCCTGAAAACCGCCTGCGCGGGAAAAAGTTCTCCTGCTCCACTTTCATGATCTATCTCGGAATCGACAAGATCTATGAAAACGAGCCGCACCATCACATTCTCTTCGCGGACGATTACCGTGCCAACGTGGCGGACATCCAGAGCGAGAAGTATGTTTCCGATGACATGTCGGTTTACATCCGGAACTCCTGCGTGACGGATCCGCACGTGGCGCCCGCCGGTCAGTCCGGATTGTATATCCTCGTGCCCACCATCAACACGCGCCATGGTTTCGATTGGGAGAGCCACAAGGAGGACTACGTGGACAAGATCCTGCGCCGCATCGAGGAACGCACCTCGATGAAAGACCTCCGGAAACACATCGTCGCCAAGCAGATCATCACGCCAGACGATTGGCGGAGCGGCAACATTTTCATGGGTGCCACCTTCAATCTCGCCCATACCCTCACGCAGATGCTCTACATGCGTCCGCACAACCAATATCAGGGATATAACAACTGTTATCTCGTAGGTGGTGGAACGCATCCGGGCAGCGGCCTGCCCACGATCTATGAATCCGGCCGCATCAGCTCGAATCTGATCTGCGAACAATTCGGCGTGCCCTATCAGTCGGTGGATCTTGCTTCCGAATACCTGCGGAATGCATGAACGCATGGGACTTCCCCGATCTGTTCCGCATTCATCGTGAGGAACTGTTAGTGGGAGACGTGGCGAAGCTTGGTGGGGACTTCGGATTCAGCGCGCCTGATTCACCCATTCTTCCAGCCGCTCCTTGAGACTGGCGAGTTCGCCACGGTGGGCTTCCAAGGCAGGATCCTCCATCCACCGCGTGACCTGTTGCAAGGCGGCGCGATCCCCCGCAGTGATGGTTTCAAACGTATAAGGAGCCGGATGTTTCCCATAGAGCCGATAGCCGGTGGTAGCGCTGCGCAAGGGGAAGGATTCGAGAAACGCGTTGATCTCACCCGCCTGCCGCAAAGGGTCCCGCAGGTATTGATCCACTGCTGCGAGTTGCGCCGCATCCGCCGGATCCGCACGGGCCATCAACATGGCGCGGGCGGCAGGTTCCAAAGGCGTGTCGGCTTGGACCAGCGCGATGCCCTCCGCCGGATGATCCGCAGAGAATTCATCCAAGGCGCGATTCCGCAGCTTCGGATTTCCCTCCCAGCGGGCAAGCGCCTCCGCGGCCGCAGTAGTTCCCAAAAGCCGGGGGAGGTCGAATGCCTCGCCAAATCCTCCGGAGTTTTTCCATTCGCTGCGGCCGAGCAGGGTTTTGAAATGCGTCAGCAACTCTTCATCCGAAGCTCGCGCAAGGCCTTTGCGGGTAAGCGATCGGAGGGAAACGGCGAATTCATCGGCAGAGTCCGTTTTGGCAATCACCGAGCGCGCAGTGGCTGCCGCCAGCTCGGGATCGGATGCGGCGAGCACATCCAAAAGAAACACCCGCAAGGTCGGCCAGCTCTGCAGGAATCCATGGGGACCGACCCGGAACGCGAGGCCGAGGTTGCGATCCTCTCCGCTTTCCAAAAGTCGCGTGAGTGCGTTTGCAAGGACCTGGAGATCCTTTTCCGTCCACGAAACCCGCAGGGCGAGCAGGCGTTCGCGAATCTCCTTGGAACTTGGCTTCGGCTCCGAATCAAGCCATGCCAGCAGGTCAGTCCAGTCGTTTTCGATTGTCTGCTCCGCCGTCGAGTCGCGGAGCGCCCGCTCCGCCTCGGGGGTGGGCCGGAGGCTTGGCGAGCGGGTGGTGGTTTTCCCCTCGCCGGAAGAAGTTGTGGAGCTGCGGGTTGAATCCTCGCTGGCGGGCGAGAAAAACAACCAAGCCCCGGCAAGCAGAAGGACGGCCGCCAGCAGCGCTGCCCTCGGACGGCTCATGGTTCGGTTCCGCCAGACGAGGCTTGGCCGGGAACAGACGTCAATTCAAGCACCACCGATTCCACCGTGCAGATGTCTCCCTTGAGGCGGTCCTGGAAACGAACTGTCCAGCGTCCTTCCAGATCCACGTCTTCGAAGAATTCTGAAAGGTCCTTGCTGTTGATGATCAGATTGCGCTTTCCGCCGCCTTCTTGGTTGTGAACCAGTGCCTGAACGCCGCCCGGACCGGTGAGAAGCACCTGAAGATCGCCCTGATGGGTGGTTTTCACCTTCACCGAAACTTTCACCGACTCCACTTTCGCGTCTTTCTCGAAGCCCGAAACATTGAGCGGATAATCCGTCCATTGGTGGACGCCGTCAGGCAGTTGCTGCTTGCGATTGCTGGAAAAAAAGCGGGACGTGGAAGACACGCTATTTGAGTTCACTGACTGCGGCACGCCGGCTTTCACGACGGGCGAAACGGCATCGAGCATGGTATTCAGCTCCGATGAGAAGGCATAAACTATGGTTTCCGAAGGCAGGCCACCGACGACCACTCCAGCCGCAGACCAGCCCGCCGTGCCGCCATCCGTCCAGATGGGTCCGCCGCTGTTTCCGGGACCGGTGCTGATGAGTGTCGTTTCCAGAGCGCTTCCCGAATAGGTATTGTAGGTATTCAGGGAAGGTCCCGTCCGATACATGAAAAATCCGCCAATTGGCTGGTCCGAGTAGGCGATCCGCGCGGGATAACCGGTCATCATCGAGCGTACCGGTTTTTTCAAATCCGCCGAGCCGGACATATTGATCCTCGCCGCCGATCCGCTGGTGAGGTTGGTGAAGGAAAACCCAATGATGAAATCCCGGCCGAAGGCTTTGCCGTTGATGGCATCTTCTTCCTCGACGATCTCCGCGTAGTTGGTCCAGCGGAAAAAACCCCGGCTTTGGATTGCCGCCTTGCGGTCCAGTTTGTTCGCATGGGCTTGAGGGTGCCACTTCGGCGGGGATTTCCAGACCATTTCGTCGTCATCGAAGACCACGTGTGCGGCTGAGAAAAAGGTGCGCCGGTTCCAGGCGCAAAAGCCACTGCCCCGGGCTTCGCCGCTGGTGACCGCCCCGTTGAAACGGTAGGGATCCTCCTTGATCTGGGAGTCCGCGACCTTCTCGGGCGTGGTGGTCTTGGACTTGGGTTTGGCAGATGCCGTAGCGATACTGGCGAGGACCAGCACTCCTACAACAGGTATTTTGACAATCTTCATGGGTGTAAGGTTCGAATAGCTGAAATTTCAATAGATACTCGACAATTTTTGTCAAGCCAGCTTTCCCCGAACGCCCGCCATGGCGATCAAGCCATGGAGCAACCAGGCCAAAAACAGATGAAATGAACCGCAGATGAACTGGACGAACTCAGATTTCAGAGACTTCAGAACGGCACGTCGTCGTCGAAATCATCCTCGTTTCGCAGTTCCGCCATCGAGGGCTCGGCCTGGCTGCGATTGCCGGTCCTCGCCGGCTCGGAATTCTGGCGCGGGGCGGAAAAATCCCCTCCCCCGCTGCCGGACTGGATTTTCCAGCACGAGAGGTTCACGAAATACTTGCCGTTGTATTCATTGCCACGGATGTCGAAGCTGACCTGCACATCCTGGCCGACTTCGTAAGCATCGAGCATCTGGCACTTGTCCTTCACGACCTCGAACTTGAGATCCTGCGGATACTTGTCGTGCGAGGTGGTGACGACGAATTCCCGTTTCGAGAATCCGCTCGGGAAACTCTGCGTATCGTTGATGACTTTGATTTTTCCTGCGGCCTCGTACATGCCCGTGACTTTTGATTTTCGGGCACCGATGTCAAACCTTTGCCGATGATTTGAAAGCGAGGAGAAATCTGGTCCGTTTCCAGCATGCCTCTCAGCTGCCGATGATCCTCCGCCTTCCATTTCCTGCCTCCCACGCGCTCCGCGCCATCGCAATCCATGCAGGCATGGTGGCCTTCGCGCACGCCGATTCCGCGGCGACCTACGAAAAGAAAATCGTCCCGCTGCTGGAAAACTATTGTTTCGATTGCCACGCGGAGGGTTCCTCAAAAGGCGACTTTTCGATGGATGAGTTCAAGGACCTGGGCGGCCACCTGAACGACAAAAAACACTGGCTCGCCGTCTGGCACAATTTGCGCAGCCAGATCATGCCGCCCTCGGACAAGGACCAACCGAGTCTCGACGAGAAACGCGAGCTGATGGCTTGGATCGAAAAGGATGTTTTCAAACTCGATCCCACCAACCCGGATCCCGGCCGTGTCACCATCCGCCGGCTCAA
>JALOTR010000100.1 GCA_025457805.1 Akkermansiaceae bacterium
CCCCTGCTCCGCGATTTCCTCACCGCCAGGTTGCCAAAGTCGAAGCATTAGAAAAGACACAAGACTTCAAGACCCAAGACACAAGACAAGATATCATTATCCCACCTGCCACTCCCCCTTTGCGTCCCTCCGCGACCTCTGCGCCTTTGCGTTAAAATATTTCCACCCGAATGTTGTTTCTATCGCCCATCCTCCTCTGGTTTCTCGCTGCGGCTGCGGTGCCGATTGCGATTCATTTGATCAACAAGAGGCGGCACAAGACGATCCAATGGGCGGCGATGCAGTTCCTGCTCAAGGCATCACGCGAATCACGGGGAAAAAAGAAACTCCGCCACATCCTCATCCTCACCTGCCGTGCCTTGGGGATCGCCGCGCTGGCACTTGCCGCCGCGCGCCCCATCGCCTCCGGCCTCATGGGCTGGGGTGGTGGGTCGATTGATACGGTGGTGTTGTTGCTCGACCGCTCGTCATCGATGGAAGTCAAGCCCGGCGATGGACTTGAAGCGCGTCGCCAGATTGTCATTTCCAAAGTGCGCGATGCTGTCGCCGATCTCGGCGCGACACGACTGGTGCTCATCGACAGTGCCTCTAACAAACCGCAGGAAATCCCATCGCCGGACATCCTCACGGAACTCTCCGCCACCGGAGCCACCGATACCGCAGCGGACTTCCCCGCGATGCTGACACGTGCGGCGGAATTTCTATCAGAAACCCAGGGACGCTCGGAAATCTGGCTCGCTTCCGATCTCCAAGCCTCCAACTGGCGGCCGGATGACGAACGCTGGGCCGCTGCCCGTGCCAGCATCGCCGCACTTCCGCAGAAGCCGTCCATCCGCGTGCTCTCGCTCACCGGACCCACCGCCTCGGATTCAAGTGTGCGCTTGTTAGGTTCGCGCCGCTCGGGCGATGAATTGCTTCTGGACCTGGAACTTGTCCGCTCCGGCGAAGCACGCGGCACTGCCACCATCCCGCTCACCACCCATCTCAACGGTTCCCGCACCACCGAAACCCTCACCCTGCCCGGCCAGTCCCTGCGTTTTCAAAAACGCGTGCCACTTCCCTCCGGCAGCGATACCGGCCATGGTTCCATTTCCATCCCCGCCGATGGCAATGTGCGGGACAATGCCGCCTTCTTTGCCTATGGCCCGTCACGCCCTGTCAAATCCTTGATCGTTGCCAGCGCCGGGGAAACTGCGGACTACCTCGCGCTTGCTGCATCGCCGCCGGGATTCGGAAATCTCGGCACCCAGCGCGTCGATCCCGCGCAAGCTGCCACGGCCATCACTCCGGACCTCGCCGCGATTTTCTGGGCCGCGCCCTTGCCCAGCGGCGCAGCGGCCGAGGCTGTGCAACGCTTTCTAACAGCCGGCGGCCAAGTGGTGTTTCTGGCACCGGGAAATCCGGGAGATATCACATTCGTGGATATCAAATGGTCCGACGCCGCCGAAGCTCCCGCCGGGAAATTTTTCATTCTCAAGGATTGGAACCGCAGCGACGGACCACTCCGCGATGGCATCGATGGCACTCCTGTCGCCGCCACCCGCCTCAAGGCGATCCGCCGCCAGATGCCGCTCGGCGATGCCACCCCGCTTGCCCGCTGGGAAGATGGCGAGCCGCTGCTTGCCCGCCGCATCGTGGACCACGGCACCGCGTGGTTTCTTGGTTCGGTGCCTGATTACACGTGGTCCAACCTCGGCGATGCCGACGTTCTGCTTCCCGCCGTGCAGCGCATCATCCATGCGGGAAATGATCGTTTCGATGCCTCTTACCTCGCCACCGTCGGCTCTGATGTCGCACGGACCATGCCCGGTGAAACGAGAACCCGTCTCGATGATTACGGTACACCGGATCCCGCCAATGCCGAATATGAAGCCGGTGTTTATCGCCTCGGCGAGCGACTCCTCGCCCTCAATCGCCCTTCCCTCGAAGACTCACCGGAAATCCTGACGCGCGAAGCACTCGATGGCGTGCTCGATGGCACCAACTACACGCTGCTCGATCAAGCCGGCCAAGCCAATGATCCCTCACTTTCCCGCGATGTGTGGCGCGCATTTCTTGTCGCTGTATTGTGCTTCCTGCTTGCCGAGGCCCTGCTCTGCCTTCCGAAGAAGTCCACTCCAGATGCGCTGCCGCAAAAAGCCACGGCTTAGATTCATGCGCTCTTCATCACAAATTTAATGCTTATCATTTAGTGCTTCACCTATCTCCAACTCCTGCAACGCTCTGGATCGGCATCATTGCCCTGATCCTGATAGGGACCATTTCCTGGCTGTCGTGGAAACGCAGCCCCCACCGCGGACGCACCGCCGTTCTTGAAATCCTGCGCATGCTCTCGGCGCTGGCCGTGGTGATTCTGTTATGGCAACCCGAGTGGCTCACGGTCATCCACCCGGACACCAAACCGAAGATCGCCATCCTGTGGGATGATTCCAAATCGATGACCACCATCGATGCCCCGGTGCCCGCCGCGCTTGATGATCAAGCCAAGATTGTTTCCCGCGCAGACTGGGTGAAAAAAGCACTCAACTCCGAGCTCTGGAAACCCCTCGAAGCGAATGGGGCCAATGAGTTGCTGGCACTGCCCTTCTCCACTCCCAATCCCGAAAACGCCGCGCTTTCCGGCACCAATCTCGAAGAACCGCTCTCCGAAGTTCTCGAAAAACAAAGCAACCTCCGCGCTGTGGTCCTGCTCTCGGATGGAGATTACAATCTCGGCCAACCCCCGGTCGCCGCCGCCCAGAAGCTTCGCCTGCGCAGCGTGCCCGTTTTCCCGATTCCTGTTGGCAGCCAGGTCCGCCTGCCGGATCTCGATCTTCTATCGGTTTCCGCGCCGAGTTATGGCATCGTCGGCGAGAATGTGCAGATTCCCTTCACCATCCGTTCCTCACTGGACCGCCAAGTGAGAACCATCGTCCGCCTGCGGGATGATACCGGCCGCGAGCATACCAAGGACATCATCATTCCACCGAACTCGGAAACTTATGAATCCATTTTGTGGCGCTTGGAAAAAGAAGGATCCTCCGTTCTTGAACTCTCCATTCCTGTGGCGGATGGAGAATTGATCGCTGCGAACAATTCCCGCAAATTCACCATCGCGGGCCGACCGGAAAAAATCCGCGTGCTTGTCATCGAGAGCACACCGCGCTGGGAATACCGTTTCCTGCGCAATGCGCTTTCCCGCGATCCCGGAGTCGAACTCGCCTGCCTCCTGTTCCACCCCGCGCTCGGTCCCGGCGGTGGCCATGATTACATCGACAAATTTCCGGAGAGTCTCGAAGAGTTATCCAAATACGATGTCATCTTCATCGGCGATGTCGGCGTCGCCAAAGATCAACTCACCAAGGAGCAATGCGCGCTCATCCGAGGTCTGGTGGAAAACCAGGCATCCGGCGTGGTCTTCCTGCCCGGCTCCAAGGGCAATCAATTTTCCCTTCTCGATACTGAACTCTCGGACCTCATGCCCGTGATCCTCGATGAGGACCACCGCAATGGCATGGCAGAGTCCGTGGCCTCTCCGCTCACGCTCACCAGCGAGGGCCGCACCTCGCTGCTTACCATGCTGGGTGATAACGAAGAGGAAAACCCGGCCATCTGGCGCAGGCTTCCCGGTTTCTACTGGCACGCCCCCGTCATCAAGGCCAAGGGCGGCTCGGAAGTGCTCGCCGTGCATGGCAACCGCCGTGGAAAATTCGGACCTGTCCCCTTGCTCGTCACCAAACCCGCCGGCAATGGCAAGGTCCTCTTCATGGGCATCGATTCCGCATGGCGCTGGCGGCGCGGCGTGGAGGATCTTTATCACTACCGCTTCTGGGGCCAAGTCGCGCGGTGGATGTCCTATCAACGCAACATGGCTTCCGGCCAGCGCGTCCGCGTGTTTTTCACCCCGGAGCGCCCCGAACCGGGAGCCACCGTCACCATCAACGCCAATGCCTTCGACGCCAACGGCGCACCGCTCGACAAAGGAACCGTCGCCATCGATCTAACAGCTCCGGACGGCCGCACCCAACGCATCGAACTCCAGAAAAACGATACCGCCTGGGGTGCCTTCAGCGGCCGCTTCAAGGTCGACCTACCGGGCACCTGGAAACTCCGCGCCACCGCCTCCGTAGCTGAAGACAAGCCGCTCGAAACCACCCTGCTCGCCCAAGGAGTGGTAATCGAAAAAACCGGTCAGCCAGCCCGCCCGGAGGTGCTCGAAGAACTGGCCCGCGTCTCCCGTGGCCGCGTCATCCAGCCAGATCAACTCGCCGATCTGATCAAGGAAATCACCGCCTTGCCAGAACCCCGCCCACTGGAATCCAGGATCCCACTCTGGTCCCACTGGGCCACCCTGGTGGCGATCATCGTGCTACTCGGAATCTTCTGGACCGGCCGCAAACTGAACGGGGCGTTTTGATTCGAGCCGCCGCTTTACGGAAAAGCGGAACTCACAGTGGCTTGTCCTGCAATTCGCGGATCCAGATGTTGCGGAAGCGCACCGGATTGCCGTGATCCTGCAAAGAGATGGGAAGTTTGTCCGGGTGCTTTTTGTATTCGGAAGCCGCATGCGGCCCCATCCATCCGGTGCCGCCGCTGAGGACGGTATGATCCTGGATGAGCACACCGTTATGCAGAACCGTGAAGGTCGCCCTGCGGATCACTTTGCCCTGCTCATCGAAAAGCGGGCGGTGGAAAATGATATCATAACTTTGCCATTCGCCGGGCTTGCGACAGGCGTTCTTCAAGGGTTTGCTACGACCGTAGAGCGCACCTGCCTGTCCGTCGGCATAAGTCGTGTTTTCATAGCTATCCAGCACCTGGACCTCATAGGTATTCATCAGGAAAACCCCGCTGTTGCCCCGGCCCTGGCCGTCTCCCGAGACATTCGCCGGTGCCGCCCATTCAATGTGGAGTTGGCATGAGCCGAAGCTCTCCTTGGTCTGGATATAACCGGCCTTTTTGACCGATTCGAGCGCACCATCGACGATATTCCACTGGCTGGGATTGCCTTGAGTGTCGGTCCAGTTTTTCTTGAACGATTCTTCACTTCCGTCGAAGAGGACGATGGCATCCGAGGGCGGAGCAAAAAACGCGGCCGGCTCGCCCGGGGTGACCACGGCGGGCAGTGGCTGTTTGCTGGTGTCCGTCTCGTGGACTTTGACTCCATCGATGAACATGTAGAGCACATCCTTGCCATCTTCCCCCTTGCGGGTCTCCGTGGTGATGACCGGCTTGCTCAGGTCTTCCTGACCGAGAGCTGCGAAGGAAGACGCGACCAGCGCGGCAAGCGGGAGAACCCGGGAGATCCGGGAAATATTGGGGAGTATTTTCATGATGGTGAGCGTCTTACGTGGGTTGGGAAGAAGCTCTTGCATGCCACCGGGCAGTGTAAAGCTTTCCCGTCTGCCTTCGTGGCAAGGACGAAACGCGCGTTGCCCTTCTCCACAACAGCCCCCCGGAACCGCAGCCTTGTCATTTCCATCGGATCCTCTTTTTATCATCATCATGAATAGCAGCCCGCCTCCGATCCACGCCGCACCCGCTTCCAGCGGCCTTGCCACCGCAAGCATGGTTTGCGGCATCCTGGCTCTGCCCACTTGTTTTGCCACGGTGCTGCCAGCCATCATCATGGGCCACATTGCATCTTCAATCCAAACGCCAAGGCATCGGAAAAGGAATCCACATTGCTTGTCTCGCCTGCCATTGGCAGTCGCCGCGTGATTCTCCGGGTGGACAATTCGGTCAGCAGCATCCCCAAAAATGAAACCATCCCGGGGTCTGAGACTTGGCAAGCGATCCCGGCGCCTTCCAGAAATCGCTGAGCTCCATCCGCTTTGGTTTCAGGCGCTGATTCGCCCGCCAGGCGCTGTGTGGCGTTTTCTTGGGCGCTTGCCATCCCTCCTTGATTCCGGGTCCCCTCCCCGCCAGTCTCCGCCCATGTCCGAGCCCGCGCTTACTCCGATGATGGCCCAATACCACGCCATGCGGAAATCCCTGCCCGCTGACGTGATCCTTTTCTACCGGCTCGGCGATTTCTACGAAATGTTCTTCGAGGACGCCAAAGCTGCGGCTCCCATCCTCAACGTCGCCCTCACCAAACGCGGCGGCACCCCGATGTGCGGCGTGCCTTACCACGCCGCCCAAGGCTACATCGCCCGACTCCTCAAGGCCAACAAACGCGTCGCCATCGCCGAGCAAACCTCGGATCCCAAGCCCGGAAAACTCGTCGAACGCGAAATCGCCCGCATCCTCTCCCCCGGCTCGATCGACGACCTCACCCTGCTCGACGACCAACGCCCGAACTACCTCGCCGCCGTTTTCCGCCATGGAAAAACCGCGGGCCTCGCCTGTGTGGATCACACCACCGGCGAGTTCACCATCGCCGAGTTCGCAGACTTCGGGCAACTCACCGATGAACTCTCGCGCATTTCCCCATCCGAGCTGCTCATCCCAGATCATCAGACCGCCGAATTCGGCGCGCTCACCAATTGCATGGCTTACGATGGTTATGCCTTCCTCCCCGAGCACGCCACCACCCTGCTGAAAGAGCATTTCAACGTCCACTCGCTCGATGGTTTCGGCTGCGCCGGCCTCCACTCCGCCAGCGGAGCCGCCGGGGCCATCCTGCACTATCTCATCCATCAACTCCGCCGACCCTGCGAACACCTGCGCTCGCCCAAGGTCCGGGAAAACACCGACCACGTCCTCATCGATGCCGCCTCGCAACGCAATCTCGACCTCGTCGAATCCCGCTCCGGCAAACAACACACCCTGTTAGGCGTGCTCGACCGCACCGCCACCCCGATGGGCGCGCGGCTGCTGCGCGACTGGATCCTCCACCCGCTGCGCGATCTAACAACCCTCACCCAGCGCCAGGAAATCATCGCCGCATTCCTGGCAGAACCTTTCCTGCTCTCCAAATGCCGCGAGTCCCTCAAAGGCATCCGCGACATCGAACGCACCACCTCCCGCCTCTCCCAAAACTCCGGCAACGCCCGCGACCTCCAATCCCTCAGCATCTCCCTCAGCCACATCCCATCGCTCAAAGACGATCTTTCCACCCTCTTCGATTCAAAAATCGAAAATCATCAATCATCAATCGTCAATCATCTCCACGACTTCACCGACCTAACAACCCTCCTCTCCTCCGCCCTTGCCGACGAACCGCCCTCCAATCTCCGCGACGGCGGCATCATCCGCGATGGCTGGTCCGCAGAACTCGATGAACTCCGCAACGCCTCTCGAGGCGGAAAAGATTGGATCGCCCGTCTTCAGGAAGACGAACGCAAGCGCACCGGCATCGATTCGTTGAAGATCAAATTCAACAACGTCTTCGGCTACTTCATCGAAATCACCACCAGCCATCTCGCCAAAGTCCCGGACGACTACACGCGCAAGCAAACCATGTCCAATGCCGAGCGCTACATCACCCCCGCGCTCAAGGAGATGGAAAACAAAGTGCTGGGTTCCGAAGAACGCTCCAAACAACTCGAAGCCGAACTCTTCGCCCAGCTCCGCTCGCAAGTCATCACCCACCTTCCGCGCCTCCAACAAAGCGCCGCCGCAGTCGCGGAAATCGATGTGCTCTGCGCTCTATCCGAAGTCGCCCAGTTCCACCGCCACTGCCGACCCGTCCTCAATCAGGAAAACGGCTTCTTCGTCAGCAACGGCCGTCATCCGGTGCTCGAACAAACGCTCACCGACGTCAAATTCGTCCCCAACGATACCGAACTCGATCCGGAAACCGCCCGCCTGCAAATTCTAACAGGTCCCAACATGGCGGGCAAATCCACCTACATCCGCCAGATCGCCCTCATCGCCGTGATGGCCCAGATCGGTGCTTATGTCCCCGCCGAATCTGCTACGTTGGGCCTCGTCGATCGCATCTTCTGCCGCGTCGGCGCCAGTGATGACCTCTCGCGCGGCCAATCCACCTTCATGGTCGAGATGAGCGAAACCGCCCTCATCCTCAACCACGCCACCGACCGCTCGCTCGTCATCCTCGACGAG
>JALOTR010000101.1 GCA_025457805.1 Akkermansiaceae bacterium
TTCGCGTTCCTTTTCCTCCTGATAGCCGGGAGCCTCACCGACCAGCATGACACGGGCTTCCGGATTGCCGGTAGCGAAGACCATGACGTCCCGCAGCGTGCCGAGGGATTTGGCGGGCATCCAGTTTTCCGCCTGACGGCGCAAGGAGTCGAGGCGTTCCTGTTTCGATGAACCCTCGGCGGATACCCTTGCAGGTGGCGCGGGCTTCGCCGGAGCGGGGGCATCGAGGGGCATGGAAGGTGCCTCGATTTTTGCAGGTGCTGGCACTTCGGCAGCCACCGGAGCAGGCCTCGCCACGCCGCCGTTCTGGGCTTTGCGGTAAAGCTCGCGGAGCCCGTCGCGGGCGCTTTCATCGAGGAAAATGTGGCTCACGCCCCGTGCCTTCTCGGCTTCGAGGAATTCGATCACGGCATCGACGGGACGGCTCACGGCGGGACGCTAGCGGTTCCGTCCGAAGTGTGCAACCGCTGGATGCGGGGAATCCCGGGAGGGCGATCCAGCCAGGGATGGCGGACCATGATGAAGAGAAAATGAACCGCAGATGAACGGGGATGAACGCAGATTTGGACGAAATCATGGCGTTTTGATTTTGGTCAGGGCACGTTTTGTATCTCCTTCCCAATGGTTCGGGCATCATCCCTCTTTCATCTGCGTGGATCTGGGTCCATCTGCGGTTGAAAATTCCCTAGCTTGATCGCCGAGGGAATCCCGGGAGGCATGTTTCCTTGCAAATCCGCACTGGCGGGCAAGGCTCTGCGCGACCCTCCCACCATGAAGTTCCTGCGCATTTTCCTCCTCCTCTTCGTCTGGACCGGCTTTGCGGTGCCTGCCATCGGTCATCAGGTGGAGTCCGTGGAGTTCGAGTTCCAGAATCTCGATGAGCATTGGCGTCTGCTTGGGGAGATGGACATCGCCTACATGCTGCCGGAAACGCGCAAGGTGCCGGGCGGCCTGCCCTTGAGCCGCGAGGCGACCATGAAGGCCCCGCCCGAGGAATTGCAGCGCATCCGCCGCGAGACGGAAAACACCCTGCGGTCCCTCATGCGGATCACCTTCGCGGAAAAGGACATTGCATGGAAAATCGAGTTTCCGGACTTTGAAAAACAACCCTTCACCCTGCCGGAGGAAGCCGCGGACTGGGCACTCATTTCCACACGGGTGGTAATGGAAAAACAAAGCGCTCCCGGCGAGTTGAAGATTCACTGGAGCGGTGAGGAAGAGTCCGAGCTGATCATTCTAACAGAAGATGGTGAGGAAGGCAAGTTGGTAAGCGTGCTGCCCGGCAACACGGTGACCCTGGCAAAGGTGGAGGCTTCCGGGGAGAGTGTGGAGGTCAAACAATCTTCCGCATTGAGCTGGATTCTATCGGGATTCCATCATGTGGTTCCGTTGGGATTGGATCACATGCTTTTCATCATCGGGCTGTTTCTCATGGTGCCGCAATGGAAGCCCTTGTTGAAACAATCCCTCATGTTCACGCTCGCCCACTCGGTGACGCTGGTGTTGTCCATCCTGGGATTCATCAGCCTGCCATCCAAACTGGTCGAGATCCTCATCGCCTTCAGCATCGCTTTCATCGGAGTGGAGAACCTGGTTTCCAAAAAGGTCGGCAAGCTCCGTCTGGGGCTGGTGCTTGCCTTCGGACTGATTCATGGGATGGGCTTTGCCAGCGTGCTTGCGGAGAAACTCGAGGGTATCCCGCAGGAGCTGCTCACGGTGCCCTTGGTGAGTTTCAACGTAGGTGTCGAACTGGCGCAGATCACAGTTCTCTGCGTGGCATTTCTCGTCTTTTGGCCACTGCGGAAATGGGAAAACAAGGTGCAAGTGGTGGGCTCGGTTCTGGTGACATGCGCCGGACTCGGCTGGATGATCGAGAGGATCTTCCTCGGCTGAGTTAAGTGCGATTCCGCATCAGGGAGTTGTCTTCTGAATCTCCAAGCGGGTGAAGATTCTGGGATCCGCATTCGGTCCCAGTCCGAGATAGGCGGGGATCGTCACCGAAAGCCATCCATCCTCCAGCGGTGGAATGGTGCTGGTTTCCGAATCGAACAAGACCCGCCGCCAATCCGTCATGTTGTTTGATGCGACCACCCGCCACGAGATGCCGGGGAGCGAGTTATCATAACGGATGCGATAGACAAACCCACCGCCAGCCTTGATGAGGTTGGGCAGCAAGGACATCACCGGATCATAAGGTCCCACGCCGTGGGCATAGCGGATGAGGTTGACGATGCCGTCGCCGGATGGATTCGCGTTGGGTCCGGAGATTGCCTCGTTGGCGAAATCGGCCGGATTGGGAAACTGGGAGAGCTTCCATGCGTCGTATCCGGTCAAGGGCAGCGCGTTGCCTTCTACGGTTAGATTGTCGAAGCGGTTGTTTCCGCCGATTCCGCCGAGCCCCTGACTGAATTGGATGCGGATGCCGAATTTCGAGTTGTTGTTCGCACCAGTCACCGCCGAGAAGTCGAGGATGTGGATGGCGGGTGCCGAATCCGCGATCGTGAGTTGGCTGAAGTTGATGAAGTTTGTTCCATCGAGCGTATAGGAAACATTCTGGGTTCCCGCGCCTTGGCCGGAACGACGTGATTCATATTGGACGACAATGTTTTCGAATCCCGTGGTGGGGATGGCCAGATTCAACTGCGTTCCGGGAGTGAGGGGATTGTTGACGCGGAGATGGGAGCCGGCGACATCGCTGTTGCGTGCATTGATGGCGGCGAAATCCTGGCCTGTTCCGGAGACTCCTTCACCTGTCACCGCGAGAGCAGAAACTCCGCTGGACTGGGAGGGCGTGAGGAGATTTGTGGGATTGTTGAAATTCCAATAATGAATCAGGTCGAGTTGTGCTGTCGTTGCAAGGAATTGTGCAGGGCTGGACCAGTGGCTCCAGTTGCCTGTGGTATCCTTGTGGCGAACCCGCACGCGGTAGGTCTTGCCGGGCTTGGCAACGCCGAGCGGGATCTTGAATGTGCTGGGCGGGTTGGTCAGGTCTCCGGATGAGGCGAGGGTTTCGATCTCATACTTGCACGGCGATCCCGCGACATGGCCGGGGATGCCCGGAGCGGAAATCTCCGCAATGCGCCATTGCCATGCGGAGAATGTGCCGCTTCCTTGCGGATCCGAAAATGCGGAGGATGCAAAGGTGAGATCATTGACGGGGAAGGCTGCGTTGCCTGTGGCCGTTAGCACCGGTTTGGAAGGGAAATCGAGATGAGGCGCGATGCTTGGCTCCACATTCGCATTGGCATATCCACCGTAGCGCGATTCCCATTCGAGATATTTGTAACCATAACCTCTCTGGCGGTTCACATCCGTATCGGTGCCGCTTCCTGCGGAGTTGGTGGCCTTGCGGACCCATGGTGCGGCGTTGGAAGGATAGGTGTTGGTGGCGAAGTTGATGAACCAATCGGTGCGTGCATTGAAATCGGCAAAGCCATCGCCATTCGGATCGGCCAGGGTGCGGATCCACGAGCCGGTGGCCACGGTGCCGCCCAATCCGCCGCGGCCATCGGTCATGTTGGCAAGGAAGAAGTTGCCGCGGTGGTTGGAGCTCGTGCGGGGATGGAGGTTCCACATGGCGGCATCGAGATTGGCCCAGGTGGCGGTTTCACCGGGCGGGTGGATCATGGCTGCATATTCCTTCAACAATTGGCCGACCTGCCCACCGTTGGAGGACCCATCCGAGGCGAGCAGATCCATCAACTCGCGGCAACGGTTCCGGAACTCCCTTGCGAGTGCTGGATGCCGCATGATGGCCAGGACGCTCGATGGTTGGCCTGCCACGACCGTTCCATCCATGTTTCCTCCCCAGTGATGGGCGGGGATGAACTGCATGTCGAAATCATATCCCAGAATTTCCCATTTGTTATCACTCACGCGATGATAGAAACGATAGTTGTCGCCGGGGCGGACGTCCACGTTGCCGATGAGACGGTTGAGTGCGAGAAAGGTGTAAAGTTTATCGAGATCGAGGTTTGCCCGATACCATGCCTCGGTCTGCCCGCTTGAGTTCAGTGCGTCGCGAAAGGCGGTCCAGTCGGATGAATTGACCGGCTGACCTTCGCCCTGATGTTTTTTGTCACCGTTGTTTCCCTCGATGGCATAGATGTTTCCATCCGGAAGGTTGCGCTCATCGAGGAAGTTGCCTTCGGTGGGTTCGATCGCGAGATAGAGTCCCCACAAGTCGCCGGTGAACTGATCGGTGGGTGAGGCCTCGGTGGCTTCGTCGATCACCCGGAGATGCACATAGTGGGTGCGGAAGTTTGTGTTTCCGGCCAGTTCGTAAATGCGGGCGGACGCGGCTTCCTCGATACCTGCCGAGCCACGGTTGACCGGTGCCCAGGGTGAGGCGTTGGCGTTGAGGATGAGGTTGTTCCATCCTTCCGCATACTTGCGGCCCCAGTTGTTGAGGGGATAGAAATCGCGGCTGCGGTTGAAGAAGATGTTCCACTTGTTTTTTCCGGCCACATAGGTCGAGCCGATCCCGCGGTTCTTGAACTCGATGTGATCATAGACGACTCCATTGTAAACGAGAGTGCCCCGGAAACGGACACCGTTGTAAAAGGAAGTATATTGGGAGTTTGTGACATCTCCCGCACTTGCAATGAGATGATAGGGTGGCAGGGAGCCGATGGTGGACGCCGGGTAGGTGACTGCGGGAGTGGCGCTGTGGGAGCCGAACGAAGTGGGTCGGAAGGCTCCGGTCCATGAAGGCAGGCCGTTGTAAACAAAGTAGGCGAAGTTCGGTTGCTCGTCGTCAGTGTAAGGAACGGTCTGGGTGTTCCCAAGAGCATCGGCAAGGTTCAGCTTGTAGCGGACCAGGCGGCGGTGGGTTTGCAGGGAAGAGGGGAGGACGGCAGTATAGTTGAAGTCACCGGCCACCAGGTCCCCATTGGTTCCATTGTCGTACATGGGAACGGTGGTCCATGAGTTGAGATAAGTCGGATTGCTTACCTGAAGCCTTGTGCTGTCACTGACGGTATTGAGCGGAATATAAGAACCGGGATTCACCGTTTGATAGGAAAGGGTGACATTTCCCATGCCATCCGGATCGGTGATGCGGGCTGTGATGGTGACGGCCTGGCCGGCCATGGGCTGGGCGGGGCTGTGGTTCACCTGGCGGCTTTGTGGTGGAACCTTCGAGGCGACCAGACGGCGCGCATTCGCCGCGCCCGGGGTGGGAATGTTGGTGGCACTGCTCCCGTCAAATGCCAGCTCGGCATCGAAGTAGAAGTCGCTGCTGCCGCGACTTTGGTTGAGTGCGTGCACACAAAGCACGTTGTCACCTCCCCGGAGGATGTTCACGCCATCGATGACGGTGTTGATGGTAATCGTTTCCCAAGCCGATGCCGGGTGGTCCTGCAAACTTGTGCCGGAGGTCACATTGAATGGAACCTGGCCCGCAGGAGCATTGTTGCGTGATACTTCCACTCCATTGATCCATGCGACATAGCCGTCATCATATCTCAGTCTCAGGGTCAACTGGGTGGGCAGGGAGGAGGCGATGGTGAATGGCCTGCGGAAGTAGATGGAACGGTAGTTGTTCCTCATGCCGGTCAGGGTGACCGTCGGGCTGTATTCGCTGCCATAGCCGACCGAAGTGGCGGTCGTGCTCCAGGTGGCATCATTGAAAGCAAGATCGCGCCAGGCGGTGACCGGTGATGAGGCTTCGGCCGTGCCATTCCTGAACTTCCAACCTGTGGAGGAGGGACTGATATAAATGGCGCTGGGGATGCCGGCTCCACCCGATGAGCGCCAGGATCCGCCGAGGTCGTTGTCGAGTGATGGATGAATGAGTTCGCAGGAAGGCCCCGCGCCATCGGCGGCGGTGGGCCATGGGTAGCCGGTGCCGTAGGAAACGGTGTCGATGCTGGCATTGGCGGCATTTCGCAGCTCGATGGTTTCTCCGGTGTTCGAGAGTTTTCCGACCCATGGACCATAGGCGGTGATGCCGTATTTCGAGAGAAGCGTGGCGGGGTTTTGTGCGACCACCACAAAGCCTCCGGGGGCGAGATTGACGCCTGCGGGAAAAGTGTAGGTGACGGCATTGGAAATGGTCCATCCGGCAAGGCTGACGGTGCTGTCGCCGGGATTGTGAAGCTCGATGAACTCCAGAGGCAGCGGGCCTTGAATCGCATCGTCCGCAGGATGGTAATGGATCTCGTTGATCACCGGTGTGGAATTGATCAATGCGGAGGTGGTGAAAGTCTCGCTGGTGGGTGCCCAGCTTGTGCCGGCCAGGTTGACGGCGCGGCATCGGAAGAAATAGGGAGTGTTGGGTGAAAGTCCTGCCACAAAGCGGGTGAAGCTGCCCGAGTCCGTTCCCACTGCTGCCGATGAGGCCCAGTTGGCCGGGATGGTGCCGCCATCGCTGGTTCCGTAGAATACCGTGATAGCTGGCGCGTTGTTGCCATCGGAGGTGACTTCTCCACGCAGCGTGGCGGTGGTTCCGGTGATGCCTGTTGCCGCTTGATTGACGATTTCCGGAACTGTGACGGTGAGTGTGGAAAAAGTCCCGGAGTTGGGGGACCAGACGCCACCGCCGGTGTTTTGGGCGAAGGCACGGAAGAAATAAGGCGTTCCCTGTACAAGGCCGCGTGCGATGTTGCTGGCATTCCCGGAACTCACGCCCAATGCGAGCGAGGACGCCCACGCGGAAGGATTCGTTCCGCCATCGCTTGGCCCGTAGTAGATCGTAACGGCGGGTGGCTCGCCGCCGGTGGAAGTGACCGTGGCTGCGAGTTGTGCGGATGTGGGTTGGATCTGCGTGGCGGCCCCGGTGGTGATGGTGGGAGCGAGGGGCAGGGTCTGGACCTGTGCCGCAGGAGTGACCCATGAGGTGCCGGCCGAGTTGGTGGCACGCACGCTGAAGTAGGTGATGCTCATTGGCGATAGGCCTGAGATCGTCGTGGAGAATGCGCCGGTCTGGGTTCCGGGCAGGGTGATGTTGTTGGCCCAGGAACCTGGCTGGATACCGCCATCGGTGGGTCCCCAGAAGAAGGTGACGGCAGGGGCAGCAGTTCCGATCTGGTTGACCTGACCGTTGAGGGTGAGGGAATTGCTGCCCACAAGGGTCGCGGGCAGAAGCGCAATTGTCGCCGCGCCGGGAGGAATGAGGGAAACGGCATCGAGGCGGATGTTGTCGAAATGCGAGCGGCCGACCCCGCGGGCCTGGAGCAGAATGCGGATGGTTTTCCCGACGGCGGAAGGATCATTTGGCGTATCGAAAACAAGAGCGGGGGCATCGCCAAAGGTGGATGCCGCAAGGTTCGCGCCCGCATCCCATGAGGCGGAGGCGCGGATCGTGCCGGTGCTGTCTGCCAGCGAGTAGGTGCTGAGGTTGCCGACAAAGGACTGAGCCGAGGTGCGCATGCCAACCGCAACGGTGAGGGTGTAGCGGGTATTGGCCTGATAGGTGACGGAAAGGTTTTGCCAGACATCATGGCCGAGTTCCATGCCGAGATGGTCGGTGCCGGCGGCGGTGAATCCGCTGACGAATTCCTCGAAGCCGTTGCCGTTGTTCGGCCCGTTGGTTTCCTGCCACTCCGGGCCGAGGTTGTAAGTGAATCCTCCTGCGTTGAGGGAGTTGCCCTCGAAGGATGGGTCGCCGATGCTAACTGGCGCCGCGAAAAGTTCGGAGACGGAGGCAAATCCAGCGAAGACCGAGAGTGAGCAGAGGATGCGGAACATCCTGCCAGCAAGTGGCGGGTTGGATTTCATGGAGGAGGAAACTGGAAAACAGGCGGCGACAGGCACAAACAGACCATGTGCAAAATGCCCGGATTTTCCCGCCAGTCAATCCACCATCCGGGGTAGGGCCGGAGCGTCGAATACCTCCCCGATG
>JALOTR010000102.1 GCA_025457805.1 Akkermansiaceae bacterium
CACCGACCTCGGGCCCGACGGTGCCTTTGGCACTTCCGACGACGTGAACGTAGGCACAGTCACCGACGATCTTGTGTTCACCGGCGCGGCGGGAGAGTTCGTCTGGGACTTCGACAGTGACATCGTCTTCACCACTACCGGCTCATCACTTCGAATCACCATCACCGGAAATGGAAACATCCGCCGCAAAACGACACCCACTGGCAACACCCAGGCCGACGTAAAACTCAGCCTCGCTGGCTCCGCCGTGGGCAGCCCGCCGCCCGTTGTGAACACCGCCACCGGCTCCGGCAATTGGGAAACGATCAACTGGGACACCGGTTCGGGCACCAATACCGGCGGCGTGAACAATGGTGACACGGTGCAGATCGGCAGCTATCGCACCATCACTTACCGGGGAATTCCTGCCGGTGAAACCCTCGCCAATCTCAACCTCGGAGAAAGCTCCGCCAACACTGGCCAAGGGACACTCGTCGTAAATTCAGGCATACTGAATGTTTCGGGCTCACTCATCGCAGGCCGCAACGACTCCGCCAACGACTCCTTCGTCCGCGTCAACGGCGGCACCCTTCACGTCGGTGGCAACGCCACTTTCGGACGCTCGGCCGAATCCTGCGACGGCTCGTTGATCGTCGCCGGCGGCAGTGTCGAAATCGATGGCGACCTCGCCATGGGGGCCTTCGAACAAGGCGGATCAATGCTCCGTTTCCACAATCCCGGATCCTCGCCACCCGTCGCCGTTGGTGGCCGTCTCACCCTCGGTCGCTGTTCGCTCGATCTCACTTACGATGCCGCATACACCCACGTCCCCGGCACCGTCACCACCCTCGTCACCTACGCCTCGCGAGACGGACAGTTCTCCAATTTCCGCAATGGTGAGGAGTTCAACTGTGGCAAAAACCGCTTCCGCATCGGCTATGACCTCTCGGGAAACTCCATCACACTAACAGCCCTCGCCAACTTCCCCGCCTCGCCCGCACGACCTAACATCATTCTCATCTTTACGGATGATCAGGGCTACTCGGACCTCCAGCTCAACGGCAACGCCGCCGAGGCCGCGAAATTTCCCATGCCGCGGCTCCAAACCCTCGCCGAGGCTGGCGCACGCTTCACCGACGCCTACGTGACCGGCGGTGTCTGCCATCCCTCCCGCGCCGGACTCCTCACCGGCCGCTATCAGCAGCGCTTTGGCATCGACAGCAACCTATCAGGTCCCAGCTACAACGGCATGGCCGTCTCGCAGCGCAGCTTTCCCCGCCGACTGCAAAGCCTTGGTTACCGCACCTTCGGCATCGGCAAGTGGCACATGGGCGACACCGTCGAGTATCATCCCAACTGCCGAGGCTTCGACCGCTGGTATGGCATCTGGTCTGGTGGCCGTTCCTACTGGGAAAACAGTACGGAAGCCAGCGTCTTCCAAGACGACATGACACCAAGATTCGCCGACGAATCCGCCAAAAAATACGTCACCGACCGCATCGGCGACGCCTGCGTGGACTTCATCGATGAACACCTCGCCTCGCCCCAGGCCGCCGATCCTTTCTTCATCTACGTTTCCCATATTGCCGTCCATGCGCCGATGGATATCGATTCCCCACCCGTCGGCAGTCCCAGCCACCCCACCGACCCGCGCTACGCGCGCCTTGCCAGCGAGTTTGGCCTTACTGCCGCCAGTTACCAAAACTCCTCACCCATCATTGGTGGCCAGAGTCAGGCGACCATCGATAAAAACCGCTACGACCTCGCAGCAATGACCCTCGCTCTGGACGAAAACATCGGCAAGATCCTCGACAAGCTTAACGAAGAAAACATATCTAACAAAACCATCGTCGTTTACACCAATGACAACGGCGGCGCAGGTTTCTCCCAAGGCTTCGGAGGAAACTATTCCTACAACAAACCTCTCCGGGGCTACAAAGGAGGCTCCATGACTGACGGCTCGATCCGAGTGCCCGCCGCCATCCAGTGGCCTGGCACCATCCCGGCGGGGCAAGTCGTTTCCGACCCCATCATCTCCCTCGATTGGGCTGCCACCTTCGTCAATGCCGCAGGCGATGCTCCCGCCCAGGCGCGCAACGGCTTGGACGGAATCGACCTCATGCCCCGCCTGAAAAACGGCACCCCGCTGCCCGCCGACCGCGTCCTCACTTGGCGCTCCAACAGTGTGGCCGCGGGCGGCAGTGCCATCCGCATGGGCGACTGGAAAATGCTGATCGACGACGCCACCCAGAACGCCTCGCTCTACAACATTCGCAACAATCCTGCGGAAAACAATAACCTCGCCGCCGCCCAGCCCGCGATCCTCGCCGAACTCAAGCGCCGTTTCACCGCATGGGAGTCCAGCACCATCGCCTCCTTCTACGGCTCCGATTTCACCATTCTCGACCCCGGACTCGAACGCCAAGGCATCTCCGGCGGCTATCGACTCAAACGTTCCGCCAACTCGCTCGCCTGGCTTTCCTCAGTCTTCCGCACCCCCCAACCACTCAACTCGAACTTCCATTTCCGCTTCCTGGCCCGCTCCACGGAAAGCAATATCTCAAGCTCCGCCGAACTCGCCATTGCCCTTGGCGATTCCGACAACCGCGCCAGTTTCATCCAGGCCATCATCGATTATGGCCAGGGCCAACTCCGCATCGTGGACGGAAAATCCGGAGCATCCGCAAGCGCTCCCTTCAGCCCGCCAACCACCGACTTCCACGAAGCTGCCCTGAATTTTGCAGCCACCACCGACACTCTCTCGTTTACCTACAACGGCTCCACTGTCGCGCTGGCCCTTACAGGCAACTACGGATCGCTCAGCCACTTCGCCGTCGGAGCCGCCGCCATGGAGGGCGAAATCACCACGCTCGTCCCCACCGACGGCCGTTCCCTCGGGCATTCCGCCGCCGCCAAAGCCACCAAGCTCGGCCAAGGCCCCCTCGGCATCACCCTAACATTTCCCGGCATGCCACCGCTCGACCCCGTGGCACAGCGCTCGCTCGATCTAACCGGCTTCCTCCCCGATCCCTCCATCTTCGTGGAAAACCTCGGCGGCGGACTCTACCGCGCCGCGATCCCCACCACCCCTGGAGCCACATCCGAGTTCTTCCGCTTCGACCTCAACCAACCCTGAAATACCCATTCACAGAGCCAAAAACCCAACCCAAAAACCCATCCCAGATATATGAAACCCAAATCATTATCCCTTGCCCTCGTGCTGCTTGGCGGCACTTCCATGATCGCCCTCGCGGATCCGATCATCACCGGTGACGTCACCAGCAACCTCGGCCCGGCCTTCTTCATCGACGCCGCCTCAACCGGCGGCGGCGATTTCGCCATCAACGAACCTGGCACCGCGAACTTCGACCGCTCCCTCGGCATACTGAACGTCGGGACGGGTGGTTCCACCATTTCCGTCACCGGCATCGGCTGGGCCACGTTAAACAATGCGGGGGCCAATGACGCTACAAGCGCAACAGTCACGATCACTTATCTCGGCGCGGACGGAGTCTTTGGCGGAATCGACGATGTATTGATCGGCACTGCAACTGACAATTTCACTTTCGCCGCCAATGGCGAATACTATTGGAAATTCACCTCGCCCTTGACCAATGTGATTGATGGCTCAAACAACATCTTCCGCGTCGCCATCACTCCAAGCAACGGCACCACAAACGGATCGCTGAGTTTCAAAACCTCACTCAGCAATCCCAACGGAAACGCCTCAAACGTCAAACTCAGTGTCGCAGGGACGTCTGCCATTGTTGGTTCGCCGCTTGTCGATACGGACACGGACGGCATTATCGATGTATATGAAACCAACACCGGAATCTACGTCAGTCCCCTGAACACCGGAACCGACCCGAATGATAACGACACCGACAACGACGGACTGCTCGACGGAGTGGAAACCAACACCGGCGTATGGGTCAGTGCCGGCAATACCGGCACCAACCCGCACAAAGGTGACACCGACAACGACGGACTGCTCGATGGAGTGGAAACCAACTCCGGCACCTTCGCGAGCGTCAGCAATACCGGCACCAACCCGCATAACCGGGATACGGATGCAGACCGCCTCGGCGACGCCTATGAAGTGACCAACGGCCTGAATCCCACCGCCAATGCGGACTTCGACAGCGACACCTTCTCAGACGCACTCGAGGTCTTGTTCTACGGATCGGATCCAAAGCTTGTCACCAGCTTCCCGGGCGATGGCATCTCACCCGCACCCGGCACCTTCACGCCGATCCTGAATGGCGGAGCCACAATCACCCCAGGCGGCCTCGACATTCCCTCCACTCTCGGCACGGCCATCCTCAACGAGGCCGCGGCAGGGGGAGACATCGATGCCAACTTCAACAACGGCGTCACCAACTTCGTCCTATCCTTCGAGGATCTCTTCCCCGCCGCTGGCAGCACCGTAAGCCTCACCGGCTTCGCTTGGCAGGTGGTAACCGGCACCAACGCCAGCGGCGACATCTTGCTGCAATTCTTCGACCCGGGCGCGGATGGAGTCGTTGACGGCATCGACAAAGACACGCTGGTCGGAACGGCCAAGGGAACCCTTACAGTCACCGGCACCAGCACCGTCATGTATTGGAATTTCAGCAGCCCGGTCAACTTCACCAGTGCCGGCACCGGACTCATGATTAAAATCCAGTCCACTGCCCCGCTCCGGATCAAAGCCCAGGACAATTTGGCGTCGGGCGTCTGGTATGCCAACGACGGCCGCAGCACCTTCGGAACCAATCGCTCCTCGCGAGTATCCATCGGCGGCACCGCCATTGCCCCCTCCACCGGCTTCTCCGGATGGCAGACCGCAAACAACACCACCGGAACCCTTGATGAAGACCACGACAACGACGGCGCAAGCAACGGCGTGGAATACTTCCTTGAAGGCGAAACCGACACCACCGGCTTCACTCCGCTACCCGGCGTTGCCAACAACAGCGTCACTTGGACCAAGGCCGCCAGTTATAACGGTGTCTATGATACGGACTTCGAAGTCGAAACCTCTACCACGCTCGAAGGAGCCTGGACACCTGTGACCGAGGGCGTGGGTGCGGGTTTTGTGGAAATCACCGGAAACGACGTGAAATACACCTTCCCAGCCGGACCGAAGAACTTCGTCCGCCTCAAGATCACCGGCCCCTAACCGCCCGAATCTTCCCGAGAGACAAAACTCTCAAAAGCCACGACACCAAGCCAGAGCCTCACGAGCTATCACCTAAAACTCAAACGAGTGAGGCAAACCTCCAAAAACGAAGCCCAAGGCATCTCCAAAACTGTTATCTATTTCCGTAGAAACCGTTAAAGACCGAATACCCGAATCCAAAACAAAAAACCTGAAATGAAAGCAAACCCAATCCTAATCAACAGTCTTGCTACAATCGCAGGAGCCATCGTAGCCCACGGAAATCCACTGACCATTTATGATGGCTTAAACCAGACCGGACCCAGTGCGATAGTTGCCGCTAACTCAAGAAAGACCGGCACTGCGATTCCAAACGGCCTGAACGACAAAATCTCCAGCTTCAAGCTGCAGAATGGATATGGCGTCTGCTTCGGGATGAGTTTTCGGAACGTGGGCGAAAGCAAAGTATATTTCGCCAACAACGGCGACCGAAATGTGAACCTCCCCACGCAATTGAATGACAACGTCTCATTCATACGGGTTTTTCCGATCAAAACCGACGTCAAGAAAAAGGGTCATGCCGGTACAAACACGGCGTTGGGTAAAGCGGTAGGCGCCAGCTGGTACTACCTCTGGTCAGACGGGGGCTCGGACGGGACCGATGGCCTGAAATATGTTCCCATGAAATGGGGCATTGGCACTCCTTCAACTTTCGCCGACAAGTGGGCTTCGATAGGTGTATCTCACATGTTGGCATTCAATGAACCGGATAACCCGAATCAGGCGAATGCCACGGTGGCTAATGCCGTAACTTCATATGAAGATCTGCTGGCTTGCGGGCTCACCATGGGCTCGCCTGTCGTTGAGCAGGATAAATACAAAACGTGGCTGAAGGATTTTATGGCTGATTGCAAAACCAAAAAGCTGCGTGTGGATTTCCTCGCCGCCCATTGGTACGACTGGGGCAACCAGACCAACGTAAGCACAGGTGCCCAAATCAAAGACCGGCTCTCCGCAAAGATGACTGACCTCCGCACCCAAATCGGCGGCAGCCAGTACATTTGGCTGACCGAGTTCAATGCGAACCCGAACCGCACAAAACAGAGCGATCATGCCGCCTTCATCAGCAGTGCCATTGGCTGGATGAACAGCACCAGTTGGATGCAGCGTTATGCGTATTTCCAAAACGGAGGAGGCAAGTTTGAAACAGGCACCCCTCCTACTCTTTCGGAATCCGGCAAGGCCTACAGAGATGCTCCTAACGCGAATGCAGGCTACGGCATCCAGAGCAACCTCGGCTATTAATCGCTGAATACATTTTAGTCCAAACAGTTGGCCGCAGAGAAGTGGAAATCCATCTCCACCGCTTTTGCGGCTGACTCTTTTTCCAGTGCAACGTCAAACGGAATATTGCCAACATGACTCCTAAAACTTACCTGCCCGCATTGGGTTGCCTGATCGTGGGACTTGCCCTTGGGCGAGTGACAGTCCCCAAAGAAACCGTCGGCAGGACCATCAAAAGCGAACGCGAGAAGTCGACAAGAGCGGTTGCCACTCGCACTCATGAAGGGTCACACCCGACCCACAGTCCTACCGGGCCGCCCATTGAACAATCAAGCGGCGTTTACTCGGCTATCACCGATTGCCCGCAAAACGAACTGAATGATATGGCGGAGCGCATTCTAAGCCTCCGCGACGACTCTCCCCATAGGTTGGCGGCCCTTGATCTTTTAATGGAGCGCTGGGTGAGCATCAATCCCACGGAGGCTCTGGCCTTTGCCTACAGCCTGCGCGGGGCAGATCGCGATGAGGCATTCAAATCGGCTCTCCTACGACTCGGGCAAAGCCAGTTTAGTGAGACAATGGCTTGGATGACTGCCAATATGACGATTGCCGCCCGCAGCAACGCCCAGATCTGGCTGTATTGCGGGCTCGCCCGCACCGATCCTCTTGCCTCCCTGAAAGAGATCGAAGCACTCGAGCATGGCAAACTCAAAGAAGACGCCCTCTTCAACGTCGTTTCCGAATGGGCGCAGGTGGATCTCAAGAGCGCCTTTGATTGGTATGAGACCGCTCCTTGGAATTCAAAAATGCCTGAAGTCTACCAACGCCTGATGGATGTCTATATTCGAAATCATCCGGAACACGCGAAAACTTTCGTTGCTCAAATGGACGAAGGCAACTACTGGAAACGGCGGTATACCGAGGACCTCGCCGTCAGCATGGCCGAAAAAGACCCGGCAACAGCGTATCAACTGAGCAAAGGACTCACCAATGCTACAGATCAGGAGCGCGCCTTGAATCATGTGTTTGAAAAATGGGCACAGGAGGATCCGAAGGAAGCCTTGAGCGCCGCATTTGATTTGTCTACGAATCAGAATGTGGAAACCTCCACCATCAACGATGTTTTCAGACAGGCCGCTTTCGGAATGCTCTGGGAGGACTTGGATGCCATTCACGAAAACTATAACAAATTCCCGGAAGACATCCGCCGTGAACTGGTTGGCCCCATGGTCAAACAGTGGATGGAAAACGACCCAGTCGCCGCCTCCCAGTGGGCTGCGTCGAACCCCAAGGACAGCCCCGACTACAATCTCGCCATGAGTTCGGTTGCTTCCTACTACGAGCAATGGGACCCCGAGACCGGCATTGCCATGGCGAACAAGATCACCTACGACGACATCAAGGGCA
>JALOTR010000103.1 GCA_025457805.1 Akkermansiaceae bacterium
CAAGGAACTCGCCAAAACCTTCAATCCTGACAAGTTCGACGCCAAGGCAATCGCCAAACTCGCCAAGGATGCCGGCATGAAATATGTCGTCATCACCAGCAAGCACCACGACGGGTTTGCGATGTATGACTCGAAGTCCAATGACTTCAACGTGGTCAGGGCCACTCCCTACAACTACGACCCGATGAAAGACCTCGCCAAGGCATGCAAGGACGAGGGCATCGGTTTCGGATTCTACTACTCCCACAATCAGGACTGGACCTTCCCCGGCGGAAACGGCGGCCCCGCCACCGATGCGGATGGAAAACCCGCGACTTTCGACGACTACTTCGCTAAAAAGTGCCTGCCGCAAGTGAAGGAAATCACCAGCGAATACGGGCCGATTGAAATCGTCTGGTTCGACACGCCCGGCAACATGCCCAAAAAATACGTTGAGGAACTGGTGGCCGTGGTGCGCAAAAACCAGCCCAATGCCATGATCTGCGGCCGCGCCGGTCATGGACTTGGCGACTACCAGTCACTCGGCGACATGGAAGTCCCGGTTGAAAACGAGGAAGGCCTCTGGGAAACCGTGGACACCACCAATGACTCGTGGGCATTCGCCTGGTATGATGAAAATTGGAAAGCACCCAAACTCATCCTTGAGCGCCTGATCGCCACCGTCGCGCGCGGCGGCACCTACATGCTCAACATCGGGCCACGCGGTGACGGCTCGGTGCCGGAACACGCTGCCGACACGCTGCGCATGTCCGGCGAGTGGATCCACCGCTATCCCCAGGTCGTCTATGGCACCGATGCATCGCCATGGAAACACGCCCTCCCGTGGGGGGACGTCACCGTGAAGGACAATACGCTCTTTCTAGCGGTCTCGAAATGGCCGAAATCGGGAAAACTCTATCTGCCGGGACTCAAAACCGGCATCAAGTCGGCCAAACTGCTGCAAGGCGCGGAGTCGGAAACGGTCGAATTCCAGAATGAGAACGGCTGGACCTGTTTCACCATCCCGTCCGCCGCCCCTGAAAAGATGGTCTCCGTCATCCAGTTGGACCTGCAAGGCAAACCCGAGGTCGATCCCTGCTTTGCCCTCGATCCGGATGCCACCACCGAAATCCTGTCACACTTCGCCACCGTCAAGGGAGCAAGCAAGGAGACCAAACAGTGGATGGAGAAATTCGGCGAATGGAAACATGTCAGCCAAATCTCCAAGTGGGAACCGGATGGTAACGCCACTTGGGAAGTCAATGTGCTGAAGCCTGGCAACTATCAGGTGGATCTCTCGTATGCGGGCGAAACCCGCCTGGTGTGGACCGTGGCAATGGAGGGCGGCAGGACCATCCAGAACCAGCAGAACGCGTCTCACAACTACCAGTCGTTTCCGATCGGCTGGCTGAATTTCCCCAAGCCCGGGAAATACCAGGTGAGTGTCGGATGCATCGAGGGCAACACCGCGACCGCCAGCCTCAAGTCCATCGCGTTCACCGCCATCCCGGGAGCACCTGCGCCGGTCAAAGAAGTCACTGCGAATTGATCGGTCCATCCGCATGCTAACGCGACTCACCGCATATCTTGTCTTCAGCCTTCTGGTTGCTCTGTGGGATGCCCTGCACGCCGCGGATTCTCCGCCGGCCACCGGACCTAACATTATCGTCGTCATGCCAGATGACGTCGGCTACGGCGACTACAGCAGCCTCGGCGCGCCGATCCTGCGAACGCCAGCGGTGGATGGGTTCAAGAAGCAGAGTCAGTTGTTCACGCAGTTTCATCTCAGTCCCACCTGCTCGCCCACCCGCGCCGCGCTATTGAGTGGTCGCCACGAGTTCAAGAATGGAGTCACCCACACCATCTTCGAGCGGGAGCGGATGAGCCTGGAGACCATCACCCTGTCGCAGGTGCTCAAGACCGCCGGCTACACCACCGGCATCTTCGGCAAATGGCATCTCGGCGACGAGGAGGCCTATCGTCCGGAAAACCGCGGCTTCGATGAAGTTTACATCCACGGTGGCGGTGGTATCGGCCAGACCTATTCGGGATCTTGTGGTGACGTGCCCGGGAACACGAACATCAACCCGACGCTTTGGCACAACGGCAATTTCGTTAAGACCGAGGGCTATTGCACCGACGTGTTCTTCGAGCAGGCCATCGAATGGATTGATGGGAATCTGGCGGCGGAAAAACCGTTCTTCGCCTTCATTCCGCTCAACGCGGCGCATACCCCGCTGGTGCTGCCGAAGAAATATTACCAACACTACCTCGGCCAACCGGGCGTGTCCGAGGACGTCGCGAAATTTTATGGAATGATCGAAAACATCGATACCAACTTCGGCAAGCTGCTCGCCATGCTCGATAAACGAGGTGTCGCCGACAACACGCTTGTCATCTACTTCGGCAGCGACAACGGCGGATCCGCCCCTGCCACCAAGATCTTCAACGCCGGAATGCGTGGCAGCAAGGCGATGCCCTATCAGGGCGGTACCCGCGTGCCATCCTTTTTCCGCTGGCCCGCCAGTGGCATCCAGGCAGGAACGGACTGCGATGCCCTGGCCGCACACATCGACATTTTCCCCACGCTCGCCGGGATCGCCGGTGCCACGCTTTCCGCTGAGGTGAAAAAACAAGTCGAAGGCAGAAACCTGCTTCCATTGCTCAAGAATCCGAAAGCCGAATGGCCCGAGCGCACTCTCGTCCATCATGTCGGTCGCTGGGGAAAGGGCGAATCCCCCGAGGGCTCGAAATACAAGGAATGCGCGATCCGGAACTCACGTTTCAGCCTCGTCAATAACACCGAACTGTACGATCTCAAGGCCGACCCCGGACAAGCGACCAATGTCATCGCCGATCACCCGGATGTCGTGGCATCCCTGCGCGCCACCTATGAACAATGGTGGCAGGACGTCCAGCCCTACCTCGTCAATGAGACCGCCATCGGCCCGACCGTCAACCCGTTCAAAGCGATGTATTGGAAAAAATTCGGCGGCGGCCCGACCGCGGCCGACATGAAACGCATGGATCCCACATCCACCATCATTCCGCACTGAATCAGGCAGCCATGAAACTCCAGGCAGACCTCATCCATCGATCACAATGTTTCGCCCCCGCCTTGCTCCCGGCGGATTGCCGTGCCAGCCACCATGAGCGGGATTTCCACAATCCACCGGAATCCGCCAAGTCCGGTGATCTCTCCGGACAGGAACCACTGCGGGTTCCTTCTGGCCTCGTAGGGCCGCTTGCACTTCAATCCGCCTAGTGACAGGACGTTCCATGGCAGACAATCCACAACACATGCCTCGGCAATTGCCTGCTGCGTTGGATCGTGGATGGCGGCGCTGCGGCGCGGTCCTACGCACCTTCGTGGCGGCCACGGCTCCGCTTCTCACCGCCGGAATCCTCCAAGCCGCACACAGTCCCGTGCATGGCCAATCCCGCATTCATGCGCTCTCCCTGACGGCGCTGGAGCAGCGCCTTACAACCTTGGACCATGAGCTCAGCCAGCTTGCCTCGCTAAGCCTGCTCAGCGGCGTCGGCGCGGTGGGTTACCGGTCACAGATCCACACCTCTCCCACCGACCCGGAATCGATCCAAATCGATCTCGGCAAAAAGGTGACCATTGATGAGATCGTATTGGTTCCGACGCTCTGGCGCGACACCATGACCGGATTCCGCGCCGATGGTTTCCCGCGCGAGTTCAGAGTCATTGCGGGCACCGCTGGTGATCCAACCGGCACGGTGGTGGCAAGCTACGGATCTTCGAACCGGTTGCTGCCGCGGATCGCGCCACTGATCATATCCTGCCCCGGCACCATCGCATCCTGGGTGCGGGTGGAGACTGCGGTCATGTCACCGCGCGCGTGGGATGGAATGTATATCTTACAACTGGCCGAAATCCTCGTTTTCAGCGGCGGGGAGAACGTCGCTCTTCGGAGGCCCGTCGAGATCTCATCACCCGATTCAACCGGCGGCCTCGGATGGGACCGGAGATTCGTGGTTGATGGCTTCGTGCCCTATCTCATGGATGCGGCCGAGGGCGCACAAAGTTTGGCGTTCCTCAGTAAAACCGATATTGGAGAACAACCCACCATCACGCTGGACCTCGGTGCGAGCCTGCCGCTGGACCGGATCCATTATCATGTCACCGATCTCAGCGACACGGTTCCGCAGTCGATTAGCGATGGCTTCGGCGTCCCCCGCCGCTTCGTGTTGGAAGGAGCGAACCAGGCGGATTTTTCGGATGCGGTTCACCTGGTCGAATACCAGATGGAATCAACTTACGATGTAGGCCCGATCATCATGCGCAGGTTTCCCGTCAAGACTTGCCGCCATGTCCGCTTGATCGCGGTCGAGCCATTCATCAATACTCTTGAAACCGACCAAGGAACCCAGTTTGGAGCCGCGGAAATCGAACTGTTTTCCAATGGTGTCAATGTGGCGATTGGCATCCCTGTCCAGGCGGATTTTCCGGAGAACGCCCCCGTAAGGTCGCTCTCCTCACTGACGGATGGTCGCAACCTTTATGGCAAAATCCTGCCGCTCAGGGATTGGTTGAACCAACTGGCGCGGCGCCATGATCTGGAAACAGAAAGGCCTGTCATCACCAGGGAATTGGATATTCGCCATCTGCGTCAGAAAGCCAATCTGAACCGCTTGGGCTGGCTGGCGGTCATTCTTGCCGCAGGCATCGTTTCCATCATCCTCATTGAGCGCATCAGGCGGATGCGCCAGATCGCACGCATCCGGGAACGTCTGGCGGCGGACCTGCACGACGAACTGGGAGCCAACCTCCACACCATCGGCTTGTTGAGCGATCTCGCCGCAGACGCCGGCGACTCACCGCAAGAAATGGCCACGCTTTACCGGCGGATCCGCTCGGAGACCGAGCGTTCGGGCATCGCCGTCCGGCATTGCAGTGACATGTTGTCAGCCAAAGGGCTCTACACCGACCTGCTGGCCGACATGCAGCGGGCGTCCAACCGGATCATGGCGAAACTTGAGCACGAGATTTCAATCGTGGGAGAGGAATACCTCAAAGCCTTGCGCCCCCGCACCCGTGCCGACCTGTTTCTGTTTTACAAGGAATGCCTGGTCAACATCAGTCGCCATTCCGGGGCCACCAAATACACCACCGAATTGAGGGCCGCGGCCAATGGCATTCAAATGGAAATTTGCGACAATGGCCGGGGATTGGAGATCTGGGAGGAGGATGGGATACCTGCCTCACTCAAACGCCGGGCGAAATTGCTCGGTGCAAAGGTCACCGTCAGAAATCCTTCACGGGGCGGAACCTGCATCCAACTGAGTCTCAAAACCCGAAAATGGGGATTTCGCAAATAATCAAAAAGCCAATGAATCGAAAAATCCGCATCATGATGATAGAGGACCACCCGGAATACCGGGAGATTGTCGAGCTTGTATTGAACAAAGAGTCAGACATGGAGCTGACCAGCCAGTTCGGAACCACCGAGCGGGCTCTGCGCAGTCTTCGGGATCGTGAAGATCATGAAGAACCGGATATCATTCTTCTCGATCTCCATCTCCCGGGACTGAGCGGATTGGAAGCAATTCCCCACTTCAGCACCGAGATTCCACAAGCACGAATCATCATCCTCACCCAATCCAATCGAGAAAAGGACGTGCTCAAGGCCATCATGCTCGGAGCATCCGGCTATCTCCTAAAATCCTCCACCGTGAAACAACTCACCGAAGGCATCAGAACCGTCATGGAAGGCGGTGCCCTGCTGGATGCCAAGTTAGCGAAGTTCGTCCTCACGACGCTAAAGACCAAGCTTCCGCCACACGAAATCGAGCACTTACTCTCGAAGCGTGAATTGGAAGTGCTCAGCATGCTTTCTGAAGGCCGCGTGAAAAAGGAAATCGCCGAAGGACTCCGCATCAGCCTCACCACGGTGGTGAGTCACGTGGGCAATATCTACGAAAAACTCAACGCACCGAACGCGCCTTCCGCCATCGCCAAGGCATTCCAGTTAGGCATTCTCCCGCTCAGCAAACTGTGATGACTCCCGCGCCAGATGAAGACCCATTGCCAGATCGATTCCGAAGCATCCTGCTATCTCGAACATGCGATGGAGGAGGTGAATTTCAGCGCCCGCGCCCACGACCGCATCCCCAAAGTGGCACGCAACTTGGCGGACCTTGCAGGTTCCGTGAATATCCGCCCGAATGATGTGCTTGAGGCGATCCAATACCGCTCGCTGGATCGGAAGTTGTTCAGTTAGCTTTGCACTTGGCTGGGCGCTTCAGAGTTTGAGGATTGCATGAGGGACTGGCGATGCTTGAGTAGAGGCGTGAGCAAGCAGATGAGCCATGACATGCGGCGCATGTTGAGACAGCAGGGACCTTTGTTGGGACTGATGGGATTGATGGGTATGATTTTCATCCTTCAATCCTTGCTTGGGCCGCTGTTTTATTTTCCGTGGATGGTGGTGCCGGTGGAAGTGGAATCGAGTTTGGCAAATCTGCTCCATGGCGATGCGGCGGCGGGAGATGGGAGGGTGATGACAACTCTGCTGAGTTATGCATTTCTCCATGCGGACTTGGCACATGTGGCGATGAATATGCTGTTTTTCTGGATCTTCGGCGCGCTGCTGGTGGAACTGCTGGGATGGCGCTGGATGCTGATGATTTTCGTGGTGACTGCGGTGGCGGGTGCAATTTCCCACATTCTCATGAATCGCGGCGACACGGTGCCCATGCTCGGGGCATCCGGTGCGGTGATGGGATTCGAAGGCGCATATCTGGCACTTGCCGTGCGCTGGACCCTGCCGGATCCACACGTGTGGCCCATCGCCAGGCCGATCCCACCGGGCCACCTTGCGTTGGTGGCCTTGCTGGGTGTGGGAGTGGATTATTTCTCGATCATGGCAGGCTCGCAATGCGGCACGGCCTACGGAGCCCACGTCGGGGGCTTCACCGCAGGATTGCTCTTTGCCGGACTCGCCGCTCCCCGGCCACGCGGGCGCGGGGTGATGCGGCGGTGAGATTCCTGTTAGACCGTCCTGTTAGATGGTGGCGAGGATGGCGTTGAGCGTCTCGCTGGGGCGGAGGGCGGCGTTGGCTTTGGCGTCGTCCGGGAGGTAATAGCCGCCGATGTCCACAGACTTGCCTTGCACGGCGAGGAGTTCGCTGACGATGGCATCTTCGTGGCTTGTGAGCGCCTCGGCGACTGGGGTGAAGGCGGCCTTGAGTTCGGCGTCCTGATTTTGTGCGGCGAGTGCCTGGGCCCAGTAGAGGGCGAGGTAGAAATGGGAGCCGCGGTTGTCGATGGTGCCGAGTTTGCGACCGGGTGAGCGATCGTGCTCGAGGAAAAGGCCGTTGGCCGTATCGAGTGCATCGGCGAGGACCTTGGCCTTGGGCAGGTTCTGGGTTTCCGCGAGGTGCTCGAAGGAAGCAGCGAGGGCAAAGAACTCGCCGAGCGAATCCCAGCGAAGGTAGTTTTCCTGCGTGAACTGCTCGACGTGTTTGGGAGCGGAACCACCGGCTCCGGTTTCAAAAAGCCCGCCACCATTCATGAGCGGAACGATGGAGAGCATCTTGGCGGAAGTGCCAACTTCGAGGATGGGGAAAAGGTCGGTATTGTAATCACGCAGGACGTTGCCAGTGACGGAAATGGTATCCTTGCCTTGCACGATGCGCTCTAACGAAAAGGTGCAGGCTTCGGCAGGAGGAAGGATGCGGATGTCGAGGCCGGTGGTGTCGTGGTCCTTGAGATAGGTGTGCACTTTGGCGATGATTTGCGCATCGTGGGCGCGGTTCTCGTCGAGCCAGAAAACCGCAGGATCACCA
>JALOTR010000104.1 GCA_025457805.1 Akkermansiaceae bacterium
CGCATCGCTGTAGGCCTCGTTTGCCAGCAGTTCGTAGAGAACAGACAGGCGGGTGGCTGCAAGCAGAAGTGCCTGGTTGATACCATCCGTGGCGTTGCCATTGCTCGAATTGTCGATCGACAGTTCGCGGGCGCGATCGAGCACGGTGCGGTAGAGTTCGATCAGGCCGGTATTTTCAATCACGTTCTTTTGCGGATTGAGGGCGACTTTTCCGGCATACGGGCCGCCGGCAACCTGGAGCTGGCTGCTGTAGGTGGCGGGAGATTCGTTGCTGAAGAAATCGTTGTAACGGGCCTCATAAGGATTGATGCGGTCAAGCACGCGCTTGACCCAACCCATGACGAGTTGAGGGATGTAGCGCTTGCTGCCGTCGGCCTGGAGTTGTGGTGAGTTCGCGGCACCCGCCCACTGGAAGGGAGCGGCGGAGACGGGAGTGATCGTCCCCGGTTTCCATGCGGTGGAGGCATTGGCAAACTCGAAGGGCACGAGTTTCCAGTTCGCTTCGTTCTTATGGCGGTAGCGCATGAGCACCAGTTTGTCCGCGAGCACGACATCAGGGCGTCCTTCAAACACGATGGTATGCAGGCCGAGGTGTTTGGCGTTGTTGTCGGTCAGGGAGGCACGCTCCGCCGGGATGTATTCCTGCCAGAGAGTCTGGCCATTGGCATCGGTTTCCTTAAGCGTGCCATTGGCCAAAACCTCGGTGGCGACCAGATCGAGCGGGCCAGCGTCTCTGATCCACCATTCGTAGTAGAGATCCGCCGTGTTGGCTCCGAACTCGCCGTTGTGCTGGAGGGTTACCTTTTCGCTGAAGGCATCGGAGCCTTCGATCACCTTGATCGCACCACGGTAGCGGTCCGGGATGATTTCAATGATATGCAAACTCACCGGCGCGCCGTCGAGTTCGCTGCGGTTGTTTTCCGCAATGGTCACATAGAGCGAGCCATTGGGTGCCTGGGTAAGAAGGCTTGGGTTGGGGACGAGGGCGGATCCGACACCGAAGCTGTCCAAGGGGACCATGGCAGGAGCGGGCGAGGTGGTCTGGGAGTAAAGGCTGCCGTTTTTCACCCAGAAGGTGGAAAGATCCGCCGGGTAATTGGCCGGTGTGTTTTTCACACCTTGGAGGTTTCTCGCAGCTGCCGAGGCATTGTTGTTTCCTCCCGTGACGGCTTCCGGGTTCTGGACTTTCAGATAGATCTGGTCGATCGCCGCCGTCCACGAGGGGTCGCCGGAGAGTGCCCGGATGCGTGTGTATTCGTCGCTGGTGAGGACGTTGGGTTCCAGAATATTGAGCGGGTCCGGCCCCGAGGTCAGGTTGGAGTCGCCGCTTTCCTTTTCGTTCAGGCGACCGCGGAAGACGAGTTTCTCCGCAAGCGAGTCAAAGTAGAAACGTTTCTGGAGCGAGCCTGGCAGTTCCTTGAAATACCAGCGCTCGGCGATGATCAGCACCTTCGTCGTGGCGGCCGGGGTGAAGCCGGCGGATCCCATCTGGGATACGGTGAAAAGATTCTCGCGGCGATCCAGCGGCCGGATGAGGCGGGCGGATGCGCTGCTGATGTCGTGGCGGTTGGTGGTGGGTGCACCGTAGGACATGCTCGGGGTGGAGCTGTCATAGACAATTTCCGAGGCCGCCATCGCGACGAGGGCAGGCAGACCTTTGGCACCAGGCGATTCGTTGAAATACTCGCCCCCTTGGTAAGTGAGTGTTTCGCCGCGTTTGAGTTTGGGATAATCGGAGCGCCATGACGTGTTATACAGCACCTTTACCGGATGGAGACTGGCTCCCGTGCCGGTGTAGCTCATGCCGTCATCGGGGATCCATGCGACCGGAGTGCCCGCTTGGGCTCCGGGCAGGAAGAAGTCGCCACGGAATGGATAGAAGAACTGATGGAAGAAGCGGCCGTTGCCGGAAACCACCCAGGCGTTGCTGTTGACATCCCGCCACAGCGAGCGCTGGTTGATTCCGTTGACTTGAAGGCTGTTGCCACGTGCATCGCGCATGGCGACGTTGCCAATGACCAGATTGAGCGGATAGGGAGGAACGAGCAGGTCCCCCGCAAAGACCGGATATTCGAACTGATAGCTGAAGTTGACCGCTTTGGTCGAGTCGATCATCAGGAATCCGTCTTCCGGATTGCTGGCCGCTTCGTAGGCAAGGCCCGAGCCGGCGGCGTTCACCACAGCTCTTGTCGGGCGCGGGAAGGCAACGGTGCCGGTGCGGGTCTTGAATACCTGATAGGCCGCCATTTCCGGTTCACCGGTGGCGACATTGTTCACCTGGACGAGCACCCAGGGATCGGAAGTATAAGAGCCGGACCGTGCATTGATGTCGCGCTGCAAGGCAAAGGCCGCGAGCGGTGGGCTGTTAGGAACATCCTCGCCCTGGTTCTTGACCTTGAGAGCAGCCCTTCCGCCAGGAGCGACGAGTGCGTGTTCCTCATTCGGGTTGTAACCGGGGCTTCCCACGTTCGCTTGGTGATAGATCTGCAGATCCGAGTAGGTGGCACCATCGAAAACCTGTTGCGCGAAACCGTTGCGGTCCACACCTTCCGAGCCGACGCGGCTGGCGATGTAAATCGCATTGTCCTTGTCCTTGCCCAAGGTGGGGAAGACCACATCATTGAAGCCGGTTGCCACATAAGGCCACGCGACGTTGGGGTTGATCGAGCGTTCTGCCAGATATGGGTTTTCATAATAGGCGACTTCGAGTTTCCTGGAAGCATCCGTGAAAAGCTGGTGGTGATTGACCGGGAAGATCGGCCCCCAGGCGCCGACTTCCGCCGTGCGGGTGTAGAGGTTCACGTTGTAGTTGGACACGGCATTGAGGATGTAGCCGCTGCCGCCGAAGGAGGCATTGTCGAGCGTGCTTTCCAGGCGGGTGGCCACTTCCTGCAGGTCGGTATCCGCCCATTTTCCAACAAAAAGACCGGACCCGGTGACGTTGCCGATGCCGACATTCGGGAGCGATCCCTGGTTGGCGAAGCGTCCGCTGGATGGGGCGGATTCGAAATTGAATGACACGAGAGGTCCCACATTCCGGAGTTGTTTGCCAACCACCGTCATGTCGCGCTCGGTCCTGAGGCTGCGGACTTCGCCCGGGCTGAGATAACCGAGTGGATCGGTGCCGAGATTGAAGACGCGGAAATTGTCCAACAACAATCCGCTGCGGGGTTCCGCATCGATCCCGAAGCGCAGCGAGTTGTCCTCCACCGTGGTGCCGATGGCCGATTGCGCGGCCCCCGGGAACCAACTGGTTACGAAGCCTTTTTCCTGACGGACTCCATCGAGATAGAAGTCGATGATCGCAACTTCAACTCCGAAGAATGTATTGGTGAAAACGTGGACCGCATAGTGACGCCATGCGACACCCGCCTTGGGGAGCTGATGGCTGACTTGGACGCCACGGTAAGTCGCGGTGGCGATGGATCCTCCGGGATCAAGAGTGACTTTAAGGCCTCCCCCGCCAGTGCTGAACACCGTTACTGGTTTGTTGGTGCCGGTCATGGTCAGGCCCGTGCCAGCCGCCGTGGCCGGAGTGCTCAGTTGCAGGGTGGTGGCATTGGTAACCGCGGTGATCTTGGTTCCGGCTGGAATATTGGGGCCGCTAATGCCCATTCCCGGGACCACGGACGCGGTACTCGCACAGGTCACGGTCGTGGAGCCACTGATGGTCACGCAGTTGGCGAGTGTGACCGGGAGCGATGATTTCAGGCCCTTCGCATTGAGCCAGAAATCGACCACGAATTTGTTTCCAGGATCCAAGCTGGTGGCTGCGGATGATCCGCCTGTCTGGACAAGGCCATAGGCCCCTCCGGTGGCGGATCCGGTTCCAAGCTGAAGCGCCCGGCGGCCGAGGACCAATCTCGGATCGTTGCGATTGATCACATTCAACGGGCTGGAGCGGACGACGCGCACTGCCAGCATTTCCTTGGTTAGATTTCCATCGGCGATTTCATCCGTATTCGGGCGATAACTGTATAGAAGCACGCTGCGTCCAGAGCCGGTTGTGTTGAATGGAACGCCTGAATCCGCCTTGTTGACGACGGCACCGGTATCCTTCTCGGCAAATGTCATATCCTGGAACGCCCATTCGTCCGTGGCGTTCAGGTCCAACTTGGTCGGAGGCCGGCGGGCTTCAATCGGATCGAAAAGATGGCGGTAGTGGGCGATCGGTGCCGCCGGGTAATCACTCGACACGGGTGCGAGATCCGGGGTGACCCTCACATAGTTCGGTGCAGTCCCCTGCCGTGCCCCATCGTCGTTTTCGCGCGCTGTGGCGAGCGCGGCGCTTTCCCCTGGAAATGCCGTAACGATTTCAATGGTGTATGTTTCACCCGAATTATTGGCATCCGGCCATTGCACCCGGTGCGTGCCGGGCTGGGTGGGAAGCAGTTGTTTCCCAACACCGTCCCAGCGCACTGCGGATCCATTGAGATAGCTTCCTTCCGGAGACTCGATCACGGTCGAAATGGAAGTCCCGGGGCCACTGCCATCCAGTTTAAGCATTCCATTCTGTGCCAGGTCGGGAACGAGCTGGGCATTCGGCTCCGCCGGATCCAAGCCCTGCCCGATCGGAATCTCGGCGCGGAAAACCGTAGGCGCATAGACCCAGTGGATATCCGTCGGGGTCTGCGCAAATGTGGTGTAAACCCTCGCAACCCTGGAATTCACTTCGGCATCCGACAGCGCGGACACGAAGGTTCCGACTGGAGTGAGGTCACCACCCGGTGCTCCGGGGAAGTCGCTCAGGGTCAGGCGCCGATCCAAGGTTCGATAAAATGCTCCGACGGTGATTTTTGATCCTATCGGCACCCAGACCGCCTGGTCCCTGCCGACACTCAGAATGGGCGAGCCAGGAGTACCCGGACTGCCGGGATTCGCAGGCGGACCAGCGCTGGGTGGGACAAAACCCGACCAGATCTGGATGAATGCCTGGCTGTTCTGAATCACATTCTGCGAGTTGGCCGCATCAAACCGATAGCGCACCTCTCCCACCCAATTCCATTTCAACCGGACGGGAGCAGTCATGGTGAGAGGAGATGACTCCACATAGGATCCGGCCGTTACGGGAATGGTTGTTCCGATTTGCACCACGTTTTTGTCATACAGGTTGTATCCCGTGACTTTCAACCGCATGCCCGACGAGGTTGTGAAATCTTCAAGTGGAGTATCAATTGCAGCAACAAACTGATCACCGGGTTTGAGCCATCGGCGGCCCGCATCATTCACGGATCCTCCATTCGGTTTCCCCGAATCCACGATCGCGGCGATTTCGAGGCGCCATCTCCATACGACATTGATGTCGGAATTGAGAGTGGTTGAGAAAAACGTATGGGTCCCCTGAACCACCTGCCCGTCAATCGCATATCCATCGTTGACGAGACGATACCATGCAATCTGGTCATTGGGACCATTCACATCGCCTGGCGATGCGAGCTTTCCGAAATTGCGATCCAAGTAGATGAATTCCGGAGCTTCGAAACGCTGGTCGGTCCCGCGAACCTTGCCATAATGGGGATTCTCCTGTGCGGCGGGCGAAATGCTGTTGTCAGTTCCCGGCAAGCTTGGGGTTTGGAACAAACCGGAAACCCCAGGCCTTTCGTATCGACTTTCGACGGAGTACATCACCGGCCGAGTATAGCGTATGGAATACGGGAAACCTTTGATGGGGAGCCCGTCGATGGTCTTGTTCGCCGAGTCGACGAGACCGCGGGCAGCGCTCAATCCAATCACACCGTCCGCCGGCCGCGGTCCGCTGGTTCCATAGTCACGGCTTTCGATGCCCATGCTGGCTATAGTCCGCGTATCGCCAAATCCGGGGTCTATGGATTTATACTGTACTTCAATACTGTTGCTGCCTTCATACAAGGTGATCTGGAAACTGACTTTTCTGCTTGGAACGTAGAATTCCGGAACGTCATCCCACATGACAATGAACGTTCGGTTGGGTGCGGTCCCGCGGGTCGCATAGCGGATTTTGCCAACCCCTGTTCCCGGATTGAGATCGGTCCAGAAGGGCGCGATGTAATTATTGGGGGCACCCGCATTTGGAAGGGTTGGTGGCGACCAGGCCGTGATTCCGCCGTCAAAGCTGACAACCCCATTGGTGGATACATAGCACTTGGTATAAGATTTGTCATAGAACTTGAAGTTGAATCCGATGTCAGTGAGAAGAAACGCGTCATCAATAAGCAGTTCGCCTGGAACACGCACGTCAGGGTCGGTGTCTTTCAGGAAGGAATTTGCGGTCGCCGGGGCCGCCACATCCATGCTGTATCCGAATGCGTCCGTATTGGGAATCGTCGCACCGCTTGTGCCGGTGAAAGCGATTACATACGGATTTTTGCCAGACACATTCGTTGGAATCGAGACACTTCCGGTGAAAGTGCCGGATGCCGTCGGCGCGAATTGCAACACGAATTGAGTGGACTCGCCTCCCGCGACATTGAGCGAGGCGAGATTTGATTTGATGGTGATGGAACTGTGAGTGCCGCTGACCAATGTGGCATTTTGCAGGACAAGGGCCGCGTTGCCCGTATTCAGGACGTTGAAGGTCACGGACCTGACGGTCCCCGCAACGACCGTGCCCAAATTCGCACCGGGCAATGTTGCCAGAACAGGGGTTCCAGGGGGGGATTCCACCCTGATGTCGGGAGCAAGGCCTGTTCCGGTAACTGTTATCTCGAACGGGGCTTCATCCAGGTCATTGTTGGCGATCTGAATCAAGGTGGAGCGGACACCGGAAACGGTTGGAGTAAACCTGACGGTAAACGTCGTGCTTCCTGATGGGCCCGCGACCGGGGCGGTGGGAGCGGAGGTGATGCTGAAATCGCCAGGATGTGATCCACCCAATGTGATGCCAAGCCCGGTGAGATTGGAATCCCCCGTATTCTTGATGGTGAATGAAAGATCTCCTGTGGAACCCAAAGCGACCGATCCGAAGGTTCTCGATCCGCCCGTTGCAATGTTGGTGCCCGCAGGCTGTTCAACCGCGATTTCAGGAGCAGTGGCCGTCGCGGACAGACTGATGGTATATGCATTTCGCGGCGACGGGGCGTCGCTGTTGATGCTGATCGTCGCTGTCTTCGCGCCGGGAGACGTGGGCTGGAAGGTGACGACAAACGTGGTCGTTCCGCCCCCACCGGTGACTGAGGAAGCCGGAGCAGTGGTGACGGCGAAGTTGGGGGTTTGCCCGGTGATTCCCGAGATATTCAGTGGCGCGTTGCCCGGGTTGTTGATCGTGAAGGTTCGGGTTGATGTCGTCGTGGTGGAGCCAAGGTCCACATTCGTCATGGTGGCGCTTCCGCCATCCGCAACACCTGTAACGCTGATATCCGGACCCGTGCCGACTCCCGAAAGAGACGCGGATGACGAGCTGACATTGAGTTGGGCGGAACGGTTCCCATAGGCCGTGGGACTGAATGTGACGCGCACGGTTGCGTTCGTATTGTTCGCCCAGGGATTGGTCTGTGTGGTGGTATAAGTGAAATCAGAGCTATGTGTCCCGCCGATGGAGATGGCAGTCGCCGGATTCAGGTTGCCCCCACTGGTGTTTGTGACAACAAAATCGAAGGTAGCGGAGCTTGTTCCGACGCTCGTATTTGAAAATGTATTGGATGTGGGGGCAAAGCTAGCTTGTGCGTATGCCAACTTCGCGCACGACAACATGACGAGCAAGATGTAGCACATCTTGAGCAGCGGAACTTTGGGGTGATTTTTCATCGCAGTTGGGAGAGTCATGGGAGATGGGGAATGGGAATCAGTTGAGGGCGTCCAC
>JALOTR010000105.1 GCA_025457805.1 Akkermansiaceae bacterium
TCCCCGATGATCACCGTATCATGCATGTCCTTGTCATGATAGATATAGGCGGGAATCACCATCATTACCCCCCCGGCGGCGAGGCCGACGAGAAAAGTGAAATTGGCAATGTAAAGGCCCCATGAAACGTGATCGGTCATGGCGGTGACAATCATCCCCTGTGCGACCTGCGTGGCCCAGGCATGGGCACCGACAAGGAAGACGCAAGTCAGGACAAACATCCAGACATAGAAAGTCCAAGTGCCCTCGGTGGCGAGGCGGAAGGCAAGACGAAGGAATTTGAAATAGCTGAAAGCATGAAACTTCGCATCATGATGCGCTTCAGGCGGAGTCTCGGCATTCGAAATCGTGGAGTTCATGGGTGTTTCGGGATTACTCGTCGAAGAAGTAGAAGAAACTCGGCTTGGTCCCCAATTCCTCCTTGAGAACGAAGACACGTTTGTTGTCGATGACCTTCCGGATCTCCGAATCGGGATCGAGCAGGTTGCCAAAGACGCGGGCCCCTGTCGGGCAGGCTTCGAGACAGGCGGGCATCTTCCCTTCCCGCGTCCGATGTAGACAGAAAGTGCATTTTTCCATCACTCCCTGCGGGCGGATCCGGTTGCTGAGGTAGGACTGGTTCGGATTGATTTCCTCCTTGGGGACCACCGGCTTGGTCCAGTTGAAACGGCGAGCGTGATACGGGCAGGCTGCTTCACAATAGCGGCAACCGATGCACCAGTTGTAATCGACCACCACGATGCCGTCGTCTTCTTTCCAAGTCGCCTCGACCGGGCAGACATGGACGCAGGGCGGATTGTCGCACTGCTGGCATTGGACTGGCATGTAAAACTTGTCCGGATGCGGCACGGGATGTTCGTAGTGGGCGTTGCCGTGTTCGAGATCCATCGAGCCCTTCTGCATCTCCAGCACACGGATGTAACTGTTACCGGTTGCCCGATCATGATTGTTCTCATGGTGGCAGGCCTCGGCACAACGTCGGCAGCCGATGCAAATGCTCAGATTGAGAGCATAGCCAAATTTCACGCCCTTCTGCGGACGATGATCACTGATGACAACATCGGCACCGTAGTTTTTCTTCGCATCCTCTTCAAGATGCTTCAGGACTGCGGCGAGTTGCTCTTTGTTGAGTTCCCGATAGTGCTGTTGAAGGAAGTCATCGACCGACAGATTATCGCGGCTCCAGGTAGCCAGCGGTGCAAGGGCTTTTGCAAAAGCGGCCGCACCCAAGGTGACAGCAGCACCTTTGAGTAGATTGCGACGGGTCGATCTGCCCTGGTCGTCGGGTTCTTGGTGGCAACCGCAGCCTTTGCCGCAGCCTTCGCCGGTAGTTTGGTTCTCCATGGAAATTCTGGGAAAGGGCTCAGTGGGGATGGGATTGGTCCACCGGTAGAATCGCCTCGCCAATCACTGGCTTGGGTGGAAACACAGGCAGGACCAACGGATACTTCGGATGGTGGGGATCATGACAATCGGTGCAGGTATTTCGCTCCCTTGAACCTTGCCGTAAATCCCAGTGACCCGTCATGCCACCGTGGCTGCCATTTTGATAGTCTCGGAATTGTGGGCCATGGCACTGGGAACAAAGCTGCATGCTTTGTGAAAACTCCAAAGATTGTCCGTCAGCTTTCTTGAGAGAGTTATAATCATTCGCATTGTGACAACTCAGGCAGGTCAGCGAGCCATGTTGGTAATTCAGTCCTTTGTGGAACTCCTGAAGCGCTTCACCCTGGTCGATCTTGTAATTTGGATCCCGTGTATCGTGGCAGGTCGCGCAGGCCACCATCACCGCCTGTCCCTTCGCATCCTTTTTTCCAGAATCCACCAGAGCCATACCCTCTGGCGTCCGGATGATCACGGGGTGAAGGGCGTCACCAATCACCTTTTCCGAAAATGCTCTTCCCGGCTTTGACCGCTCTCGTTGAAGCCAGGGAAGCGCCAACGCCGCGACGAACCAGAGGGTGATCAAGGCAATCACTCCAAAAAACATCCACCTCCCAAGTCGGCTTCCTGCGGTCATGGTTCTTTCTCAGTTCCCAGAGCCGCGCCCTGCGGCGTCCTTGGATGACTGTCTAAAAAGATAGAAAGAAGAAATCAAGAACAAGATTTCCTTTTTTCTTGAATTGTCCCGGCAGTTCGTCAAAACCAGTGGCAAAAGAATCCCATCCATGCCCGTGAACGGACTACTCCTGACGCTCTCTGCGAATTCCGAACTGGCGGATGCTGCATTGGCGGAAATTGCCTCCCAAGCCGAAGCCTCAGTGGGAGTGGTTCAAGATCGTTGCCTGCCAATCGCTGTCGATGCTCCCAACGTCCGTGCCGCGCATGATTTTCACGAATGGCTGGAAGCCCTGCCCGGAGTCGAGCAGGTCGACGTGATTTTCGTCGGCTTCGACGACCCAAATCCTACTGAAATCGCGCTATGAATCTCATCGAACGCCGCACGTTTCTCAAAACCTCGGCTCTGGCAGCCGCCAGTGCCGCAGCTTCGGCACGTGCCCAATCGCCCGCTGCACCCGCTTCACCGCAAGAAGGCATCAAGTGGGACAAAGCCCCTTGCCGGTTCTGCGGGACCGGCTGCCATGTCAAGGTCGGCGTGAAGGATGGAAAAATCGTGGCCATTGCCGGTCATCCTGATGCAGCGGTGAACAAAGGACTGCTCTGTGTCAAAGGCTATCATGTCGGCGGGATTCTCTATGGCAAGGACCGCCTCACCGATCCGATGCTTCGGAAGAACGGTGTGTTGGGAAAAATTTCTTGGGAGGAAGCCATCGACATTGTTGCCCAGCGCATCATGAAAAACCCGGCGGGTTTCGGGTTCTACACCTCGGGCCAATCGACGATTCCGGAAGGCTATGCCGCCACCAAGTTCATGAAGGGCGGCCTGTCAAACAATCATACGGAACCCAACGCCCGCCTCTGCATGGCTTCCGCCGTCACCGGTTACATCTCAACCTACGGCGTCGACGAACCCGCCGGTTGTTATGACGACTTCGACGCCTGCAATGTCCTTCTCATGTGGGGAAACAACATGGCAGAAATGCATCCGGTGCTTTTTTCCCGTATCCTCGACCGTCGCGAGCGCGGCCAGAAAGTCACCATCATCGACCTCGGCACCCGTCGCACGCGCACTTCGGAATTCGCTGATCATTACTTGGAATTTCGACCGCAGACCGACCTCGCCATCGCCAACTGCATCGCCCAACAACTCATTGAACGCGGCGCGTGGGACAAAAAGTTCGTCGAAAACCACTGCGCGTTCCGCGCCGATGCCGACATCGCCAAACCCGACCTTCTCGGCGTGGCGATTTCCTTCGATGACTTCAAGAAACGCATCGCCGAATACACGCCGGAATCTGTCAGCGAGCTATCAGGACTCTCCGTTGAACAATTGAAAATGTTAGGTGACCTTTTCGCCGATCCGAACATTCGCATCACCTCCACCTGGTGCATGGGCATGAACCAGCACACCCGTGGCACGGCGATCAACCGCCTGGTCCACGGCATCCACCTGCTCAGCGGCCATTTCGGCAAGCCCGGCGATGCACCCACTTCGTTGACAGGCCAGCCCTCCGCTTGCGGCACCGCCCGTGAAGTCGGCACGCTCTGTCACACGCTCCCCGGTGGTCGGGTCGTCACCAATCCGAAACACCGCGAGCAATGTGAGAAGTATTGGAACGTGCCTGCTGGCCGCATCAAGGAAACCATCGGCTACCACACCGTGCTGATGTTCGAGAAATTCTGCACCCCCAAGGACAAGGGCGGCGACATCGACACCATCATGGTTCAGGTGACCAATCCCGGCCAGACCTTGCCGAATCTCAAAAAACTCTACACCGCGAAAACCGGCATCGAAGACAAGTTCCTCATCGTTTCCGACGTCTATCCGACCGCCTCCACCGAGATCGCTGATCTCGTCTTGCCCGCCGCGATGTGGGTCGAGAAAAATGGTGCCTATGGCAACTCCGAGCGCCGCACGCAGCAATGGTTCAAGATGGTCCAGCCACCCGGTCAGGCACGCGAGGATGTCTGGATGACACTCGCCATCGCCCACCGCTTGTTCGAACTCGGCCACCCCGGCATGAAGGACAAGGACGGCAAATTCATCTTCTCCTTCAAGAATGATGTTGGCAACGAAGTGCCCGTTTGGGATTACGCCCATTTCCATGACATTAACGCGGACCGAGTACTCTACGAGGAATACCGCCCACTCACTCATATCAAACACAAACACGTCGCGCCTTACGACGAACTCGTGAAACATACCGGCTTGCGTTGGCCGGTGGTCGAACAACCCGATGGCTCCTACAAAGAAACCCGCTACCGTTTCGTTGAGGGCGAGGATCCCTTTGTCGAAAAGGGCAAGGGCATCGATTTCTATCACTCCACCACCGAGGACGGTCGTGCGCAAATCTGGTTTTGCCCCTTCGAGCGCCATCCTGAAGAGCCCGATACCGAATATCCGTTCTGGCTCTGCACCGGACGCGTCGTCGAGCACTGGCACAGCGGCACCATGACCATGCGCGTGCCGCAACTCCGCGGTGCAATGCCGAACGCCTATTGCGAAATCCACCCGGAAGACGCCGCCGCTGCGGGCATCGGCAATGGCGATGACGTCATCGTTGCAACCCGGCGTGGGGAAATCATCCTAAGCGCCTGGATCAACGGCCGCGGCCGCCCGCCCAGAGGTTCTTTGTTCGTCCCGTTCTTCGATGAAAAGCGCCTGATCAATAACATCACGCTCGACGCCTACTGCCCGATTTCCAAGGAGCCGGATTACAAGAAGTGCGCCGCCCGCATCCGCAAAGCCTAACCGATCATGGACAGCCACGACGTCGAAAACTACTTCCGTCAGCACCGCAAGACGCTCGCGGTGGTCTTCCTGATGGTAAGCATGTTGGCCGTCTCCGGGTTTTTCATGGGAATGCGGCAGACTGAGATGCAGGCACCACGGATCCCAGTCGCCACCTCCAAGACTCCAGCCGATTCCCTTGCGGAAATCCCCACCGCGCCGAAATACAAACAAATCCCCACTAGCGACTGGTTGGCCAACCGTCATTGGAAATTCACTCTCGCCGACCTGCCACGCGCCGAAACTCCACCCGCCAACCAGGCCCCAGCCTCCCCGGAAGAAACTGCCGCCGCCATTGCACGCCGCAACTCCCTCCGTGCATACGATGGCGCTCCGCCGGTGATTCCCCACGGCATTGATACCCTGAGGTCATCCGCTTGCACCTCCTGCCACGGCGAAGATGCGAAACTGGTCATCGGCGGCAAGCGTCCAGCCGAAATCAGCCATCCGTGGATCACCAATTGCACCTCCTGCCATGTTCCGGCCGATGGTTTGCGCCAAATCACCGCACCAGCCGACACCCGCCTTGTTGTGGAAAATGCCTTTATCGGAAAAACCTCCGCCGGTTCCGGTCCCCGCGCATACGGAACGGCACCACCTACCATGCCCCATCCCGTGTGGATGCGGCAGAACTGCATGGCCTGCCACGGCCCGGGTCGCGAACAGGCGATCCGCACCTCCCATCCCGAGCGCCAGAATTGCCTACAATGTCACGCTCCCAATGCAGCATTCGACAACCGGGAAACTTATCTAACAAATCCAAAGCCCCCTCTGGATTTACCGATTCTCCCGCAACAATGAGCGCCATCAGCCGCCGCGATTTGTTCCGTTCCATGCTTGGCCGCCGAGTGGAACCCCAAGCCCCACCCGCAGCGGCCGCCGTGATCGATGCTCCGCCTCTTGCGCTTATCCTCGATCGCTTCTGCCTCGCTTGGCAGGGCTCCTTCTGTTCCGTCTGCTCCGAGCGCTGCCCGGTGGATGGAGCTATCACCGTCGATCAAGGAAAACCCCGGGTGAATCCGGACCTTTGCACCGGCTGCAAGATCTGCCACGACGTTTGCCCGGCTCCGAAAAACGCCGTTTTCCTCGTCGCCCGCAAACCCCGCCAAGGCATGATTTCCCGACCTGCGGAAACTCCTCCATTCCCATGAGCGATTCCACCCCACTCCCCGCTCTCCATCAAGCTGAACTCGACGATGCCACGCTCCGCCAGCTCTTCGAAGACGTCCGCACCCACACCGAGCTGATGGAAGTCATTCCGAAATACGCCGCCGTCGGTTACGTTCCGGAAATCGCCGCCATTACCCTGGCCGAAGGTCTCGATCTCTTGTTAGGCGGTGGTGTCCGCGCCCTGCAACTGCGCTACCGACATAACGGGACCGTCTGGTGGGACACTCTCACGCCCATAACGCACGGCACGTTCCGCATCGTCCGCATCCAGCATGACTTTACCCACTGAAAAAACCATGAAAGCCAAAGCCATCATTCTGCTCCTTACCGCGCCGTTACTTCAGGCAGGAAGTGCCGATCCTATCGCGCCCGCTTCAACTCCACCCGGAAAATGGATCACTCCCCTTATCGACATCCGCACCCGATATGAATTTGCGGACGTGAATCCGCTCGATTCTTCCCACGCGTTCACATTCCGAGAACGTGTCGGATTTAAAACGATGGAGTGGCACGGATTCAGTGCCTTGGTTGAAGGCGAGTTCTCACAAGCCGCCGTTGATGATTTCAATGGCGGTGCGCCCGGTGCCGATCCATTCGACCCAGCGAATTCGCCGATTTTCGATCCAGAAACCAACGAATTAAATCAAGGTTACCTGCAATACCAAGGCTTTGAGAGTATCGGGAGAATTGGCCGCCAACAAATCGTCTATGACAATGCCGCCTTCATCGGCGACGTGATATGGCGTCAGAATCAACAGACTTACGACGCCATCTCGCTCACCAATAAATCGGTCGACGGCCTCACCCTCCACTATGCATACCTCAACCAAGTCAACCGCATCTTTGGCTCGGATGCCGATGCGCCGCTTGCTCCGGGATTTACCAACATTGAGGACATTGCCGCCAGTGCCCACTTGTTCAACGCTTCCTATACGGGGATTCAAAACCTCACACTCGGTGGCTATGCCTATATCATGAACTTCAAAGATGTGGGTGCCTGGGATAACAATACATTCGGATTGAGCGGCAAGAGGGAGCTTTACGGTCTAACGCTCTATGGCGAAATGGCTTGGCAGGACAAAGCAGGAATCGCCGGGGATGACGACGCCCTTTATGTCCACGTCACCGTGAGCAAGAACCTCAAGACGGAAAGGGGTGACCTCGGTGCCTTGACCCTCGGCGTGGAGCACCTCGGCCAAGGTTTCAAAACTCCACTCGCTACCGTCCATGCCTTCAATGGCTTTGCCGACGTCACCGATGCCGCCCGTATCTCCGGCGCGCACAATGGGCTTGCTGATGTTTATCTTGCCCACTCCATTCCGATCTTCTTCGGTATCAAGTGGATGAACGTGCTCCATGCCATGGGCGACAACGAAATCTCCACCGGCTACGGCTTGGAATTCGATTCCGTGCTCACCAAGAAATTCGACGATCATTTTACCGCAATCGCCAAGTTCGCCTTCTTCGATTCCGCTGGTGACGATTATACCAACAATGCAATCGCCGACAGTCTTCCAGACGCCACACGGCTTTCATTGGAATTGAACTATACGTTCTGAGTTGGCATTTTGAAAGCCCGGCGGTGTCTCGTCGTCATGGTAGTGATCGAATAGGAGAGCGCTGTTCCAGTGCTCCCTGAGAAGTTCCTGGGTGCATTTCATCTGCCATCTTGAAAGCCTCATCAAAGGATCAACGCATCTGGCTTCAATTTCATATAAAACGTTCTTTATTTCTTGCATTCGGCATCAAA